>CALBLB010000394.1 GCA_937896115.1 uncultured Succinatimonas sp. | reverse complement strand
TTTATTAAAGTATTTTTCAACGGCATGATTTTTACTGATCAGAAATTGTAAAACTTGCTTGCTGATAAAATAGAGCAGGGTATTTTCAGGAAAGCGAACGAAATAATCGCTTTGTCCCTGTTTATCTATCTGAGTATACCCGAAGGTATCACCTACGGCGAGTTTTGCCCTTAAACTCTTGTCTTTTTTATTTATCTCCTCAGCAGCCCCAGTTCGTACCATATAAAGACCTGCTCCTGCGAGATCTTCATTATCCAAAATATCATCAGGACTTTTGTAGAAGATCTTGATGGCGGCTGCCACAGCATCGGTTTCAAGCGCTGAAAGTTCCGTAAAGGGGTATGTGTGGGATATAAAATCGTAGATACTGGGCAGAAGTGACTGATCCATGGTTCGTTCCTGAGAACTTAATCTTGTAAAACAACAAAGGGGATCTCATAAGAGTCCCCTTTGCAAATTTAATTCACCAAAATCTTAAATGCGATCATCGAAAGGATCGGAATTGCGTTGAGTATCGATACTACGGTAGGTTGCAGCACGTGAATTGGCACCGGTAAAACCTCCGTGATGACCGCTTTGCTCAAAAGCATCTCCTTCATCAAAGTTACGCGCTTGAGTTTGGGTGCCAAAATCAGGAGCCAGAGGTTCAGGCTCTGAAATTGACGAAATTTCAGCGTGTGAAGTGGCTGCAGAGAAACCGCCGTGAGATGCTGATTTGTCAAAGTCTATTCCTGCGTCAAAAGATCTGGCAGGAGTTTCTTTAGTGAAATCAGCAGGCTTATCATCATCGGTACTTCCTGCAGGTGCTTCGATGAAATTTAAAGGCTTGTATTCTACAGCCTTCCATTCGTGGCTAATAAGAGCTTCCTGAGCACGGATAAGCGAAGTAGCCGTTAATTCAGGACCGCGACGACGCTGAGATCTGCGTTGATTATCGCCGTCTGTATGCTGACGACGATTTTTTTGAATTCGCTCTGCACGATCTGATTTTTCAGCTCTATCAGTTTTATAGTCTCTGTTTTGAGCATTTTTTTCCAAGCTCTCATCGTCGACGGTATTTTTAACGTTGTTGGCAACGTTATCCTGCATGCGCGGGCGACGGGTACGACGTTCTGAACGAACGGAACGCTCGTTGCGAGTTTCCCTTTCTTCGTTTGGCGTCACTGATTCAAAAGCATCACCGTTTTTGTCCTGGCGCGGTGTTTTTTGAGTTTGCTGACGTCTCGTCGATTTAGTCTTTAAAGGACGTTCGCCGTTTTCGCCGTTGTTTTTACGTCTTTGAGGACGTGCTGTTTTTACAGGGGCTGCTTCCTCTTCTTTTTTAGGACTGAGCAGATTTGAGAAAAAGCCTGCAACGGTCTCAAAAAGGCTCTTTGATGTAGGCTCAGGTTCAGGGCGTTTCTTACGACCTGCATTCCTTGCAGTTCTGCTACGATCGTTTTTATTTTCACCTCTTTGTTCATTCCTCGTCGTGTTACGACCGGTTTGTGCAGGTGAAGAATTTACCATAGCCTGACTTAACTGCTCCTGACTGATGGCAGGTTCAGCAACGGTTGAAGGTTGGGTATTGTCTTCATGGCGCAGGAATTTTTCCTCATCACGACGACGTGCTTCCTCATTCAGACTGCGCAACATTTGAATGCTGTTTTGAGTCTGCGCAGGATTCTGCGGAGGTACGCGCTGTACCAGATAATCCTGAGGCATGTAATGCTCATCGGGGATCACCGTGATGCGTATGCGGTTACGCTCTTCGATCTTGGCTAACTGATCGCGCTTTTCGTTAAGGATAAAAGTAGCAACTTCAACAGGGCATACGGCGTAAACATCGCTGGCACTGTCTTTATGGGCTTCCTCTTCGATAAGACGCATAATGGACAAAGCCAATGAAGAGGTATCACGTACGGTTCCCTGTCCTTTGCACATAGGACAAACGTGGGAACTTGATTCCTCCAAAGAAGGTCGCAGACGTTGGCGGGACATCTCTAAAAGACCGAAACGTGAAATTCGGCTAAATTGAATGCGCGCTCTGTCCTGACGAACGGCTTCGTGCATGCGATTTTCGATCTCGCGTTGATTTTTAAGCGGGGTCATATCGATAAAATCGATGACAACCAAGCCGCCAATGTCGCGAAGACGCAACTGCCTTGCAATTTCTTCTGCCGCCTCGATATTAGTTTGCAAGGCCGTTTCTTCAATATCACCACCGCGCGTAGCTTTGGCGGAGTTTACGTCTATTGAAGTCAAAGCTTCGGTAGGATCAATTACAATGGCACCGCCTGAAGGCAAACGCACTTCACGCTGATAAGCAGAATCAATCTGACTTTCAATTTGGAATTTTGAAAACAGCGGAACTCCGGATTGAGCATAGAGATGTACGCGATTTTCAAATTCCGGACGTACTTGACGTATATAGTGAATTACCTCGTCAAAAACGTTCTGGTTATCAATTAAGATCTCTCCGACATCCTGACGCAGGTAGTCGCGAATGGCACGCAGAGCGATATTAGATTCCTGATGAATGAGGAAAGGGGCACGGCGTTTTGCACCAGCCTCTTTGATAAGATCCCAAAGTTTCACCAGAATGGAAAGATCCCAAGCTAACTCTTCGGCAGTTTTCCCAACACCTGCAGTACGCACGATGATGCCCATACCGTCTGGAACTTCAAGACCTTTCATCGCAGCTTTAAGATCGCTTCGATCTTCGCCCTCGATACGACGGGAAATACCGCCGGCTCTCGGGTTGTTCGGCATAAGTACCAGGTAGCTTCCGGCTAAAGACACATAGGTGGTAAGAGCAGCTCCTTTTAAACCGCGCTCTTCTTTCTCTATCTGAACTATAACCTCGGTACCTTCCTTAAGAGCCGTTTTAAGCGATGCACGATCGCTAAAATCGGTGCCTTCTGGATAATATTCGGGGGCAACTTCTTTTAAAGGCAGAAAGCCGTGTCTTTCGACACCGTAGTCAACGAACGCAGCTTCAAGGCTGGGCTCGACGCGGGTAATGACACCCTTGTAGATATTGGCTTTCTTATTAGCGTGCTGTGGAGATTCAATGTCAAGATCATACAGCTTCTGACCATCGACCAAGGCAACGCGCACCTCTTCTTGTTGAGTCGCGTTTATAAGCATTCTCTTCACGAGAAAAGCTCCTTATTGTGTATCTACTTTTATCGGAAAAACTGTTTAAAACGACGGGGCATGGGTATAAACAAGCGCCCTGACAGTTTTTATACCTGAAGGTAGATATTTTGGTTAATTTTTAAAAACGTCCGGTGACGCGCCTGATCCCATTGAGGGAGGGGTCAGCTCAGGACGAGCCGCGGAATTCTCTTTATCCACGTTACAGTTACGAAAAAATATACCTGCG
>CALBLB010000393.1 GCA_937896115.1 uncultured Succinatimonas sp. | reverse complement strand
ACTGCGGACCTGCTCAGATAAACGACGTGAGATTAAAAGAATTGTCGCGTTTTTCCCTGACTAAGTCGGATATGACCAAAAAACCTTGCCAAAACGTATGGGCTATGGGGTATTTGCTGCGTAGGGAAATAGAAAAAGCAGACGGCAAGATCTGGCGCGGAGTGGGAAATTATCATTTTCATTATTCCGTAAATCAAAACATCCACAACGGCTACATCCGCAAAGTAAAAAAAGCCTGGCACAGACTTGATGAGGAAGTGGCGCGTTATTGTGCTCAGAGGTGAAGCTGATGAAAAAGATCCGTACTGTCATCGCGGTGATTGAGCCAAGACAAATGCGACAGCCTGCTTTGATGCGCGCTTTATCCATAGTGCAGTATGCAAGAGGGGATCAGAGCAGCATCAAACAGCCTCCCAGGATCATCGCGCTTTTACCCGTCTATGATTTCAGTTTCGATATTTCGTCGGTACTTTCCATAGAGCAGGAACAGCGCATGCGCGACGATGTGGTTAAAAAACACAGTCGCTGGCTCGATGCTTATCTGCAGGTCAATGCCATGGGGTATAAAGTAGAACCTCAGGTGATCTGGTCAAAAAGTACCGGACGCAGTATTACCGAGGTAGCCAAAAAAGAAGGTGCCGATCTCATCATCAAAACTGCCGACGTACACGGCTTTTTAGATACGGTGCTGTTTACGCCGCTTGACTGGCAGTTGCTTTCCAATTCTCCGGTTCCGGTATAAATAGCCAAAGATCAGATGTGGCGTCCTACCGGGATCATCGCCGTGGCAATAGCCGTCCCCTCCGATGACGATGTCATGGGACGCATGCTTAATATGCGCATGTTGCGCGAGGCGCAGGAGCTGTCGCGTTTTACCCGTTGCAGCATACATTTAATCAACGCCATAATCCCCGTGATCCAGCCTGCGGCCTTGGATCTGCCCGGGTTTACGCCGCAACTTTTATCCGAGGAAAACATTCGCGAAAGTTGTCGCAGGGTTTTGTCTTTTGCCGCCCGTCACGGTATAGATGCGCAGCGCTGTCATATAAGAGAAGGGCATCCTGATGAGGTGATCCCGGCTTTGTGTCAGGAATTGCGTCCTACGGCCCTGTTTATCGGGACTCAGGCCCGCCGCGGTCTGGCTATGGCACTTTTGGGAAATATTTGCCAGCGTGTAGTTGACGAACTTGATTGCGATGTGGCAGTGGTTACGCCAAAGAGTGTGGTAAGAGCTCTGCCTACCTCAAACCCAAGCCGAGAATACCTGAAACAATAGACAATAATTTTTTTAGTTGTAGTCGTTAAATGTGCCGAAGTGATCGGTCATTTACAGTAAGGATGAGTTCGTTATGAAAGACGATCAGTCATTGACCAAGACAGCCGACGAGTACGGACGTAAGGTTAGCCCGTACTTTGATATCGAAGATAAACAGGAAAAATATCAGGCCGACAAACTGTTTAAAAGGTTACGGCGTAAAGTAGGTCATGCCATAGGTGATTACGGCATGATAGAAGAGCATGATCGTATTTTGGTTGCCTTATCAGGCGGCAAGGACAGTTATGCATTGCTGGATATGCTGCTGTCGTTAAAGCGCTCAGCTCCGGTGTCCTTTGATCTTTTACCCGTACACATAGATTCAGGCTTCCCCAATGCCGACGAAAGCCCTCTTGAGGATCATCTAAAACGCGTGGGTTTGCCTTATATCATTGAAAAAGTTCCGGTATACAGGCTGTGCAAGGAAAAATTGCCTGAAGGAAAACCTTTCTGCCCTTTGTGTTCAAGACTGCGCCGCGGCAATCTTTACCGCATTGCCAGAGAGCAGCATTGCAACAAAGTGGCGCTGGGACATCACAAAGACGACGTGCTGTGTACTTTCTTTTTAAATTTGTTTAATGCCGGAACTTTAAAAACCATGCCTCCTGTAATGCGCAACGACGAAGGGGACATAGTGGTGATAAGACCCTTGGTATATTGCCGTGAGCGCGATATAAAGAGGCTCTCCGAGCTTAAGGCATATCCGGTTTTGCCCAAAGGCATGTGCGGCTGGGGTGAAGATCAGCAAAGAGCGGCC
>CALBLB010000392.1 GCA_937896115.1 uncultured Succinatimonas sp. | reverse complement strand
TTAAAGATTCAGGACGAGTTCTGGCAACAGCAAGGCATCCTTATCTTGAATTCGGAATGATAGGCAGACTCAGAGTAACCGAGATTGATTGCGGTACCGTATATATGGACTTGGGGATCCCTAAGGAATTGGTAGTTCCGGTATCTGAGCAGCGCAGTATTTTTGATGTAGGTCAGCAGGTAATGATCTATGTGGCCATGGACGATCAGGGCAGACTGTTTGGTACGCAGCGTTACAATCGCTATATACGCGATATTCCTGAAAAACGCGGGGAATATAAACGATTTCAAAGAGTAGATATAGTTCCCATAGCCCGTACTCCTTTGGGATATAAGGTAGTGGTGAACGACAGCGTTTACGGTTTGATGTATAAGGAAAATGAAAAAGGCGAAATTCATATAGGAAGGCGTTGTTCCGGATTTGTAATAACCGTGCGTCCCGACGGTCGTTTGGATGTTTCGTTGCAAGAGCCCGGGACTTCAGGTACAGAGCACGCAGCCTCAGAGATCATGAAGGTGCTTGAGGCATCAGGAGGTTTCCTCGGATTTAATGACAAATCCCCGGCTCAGGATATAGAAGATTATTTGCATATGTCCAAAGGACGTTATAAAAAAGCCATCGGTCACCTCTACAAACAACGTTTTATTGAGATCATCGAAAGCGGCATAAAACTCACGGAAAGCGGACGAGAAATGCTGAATAAACGAGAAGCAGATGAAGAATAATAAGGTGTTTTTTTAAATGGAAATCTTTTACGGATGGCTTTTGTTCGTACTTGAGCTTTTGACCGTGGCCGTGCTTTTTGCACTGCCGCTTTTTTTTGTTGCCGTAAGTACCCTTATGCATGAAGGGAAAAAACAAGATGCTGAAATTGAAAGCGAAGCAATAGGTGACGGCAAATTGTATGCTGTTCGGCTTTTTTCAGAACTTGAGCAAAGACGCGATTATATGAAGGATGTGATTGAAAAAGCGGTTGTTTGCTCAAAGGAAGATTTAAACGATGATAAAAAAGGCAAAAATAAGCCTAAAAAGAAACTTAAGAAAAAAGAGCTTAAAAAGCAACGCATAGACGCCGAAAAGTTAAGACAAGAAAAAATTAAGCATTTGCGAGAAGAGGGAAAATTCTGTCCTGAATCGTTATATGTTATCGATTTTGACGGTAATGTAAAAGCCTCGGAAACCGAGCATTTAAGCTATGAAATCGATGCATTGCTTGAGGTGGCCGGCAAAAATGATGAGGTCGTGATAAGACTTGATTCACCAGGCGGTATGGTCAATGCTTACGGTTTGGGATCGTCACAACTTATGCGTTTAAAGCAAAAAGGTATAAAGCTCACGGTATGCGTAGATGAAGTAGCTGCGTCAGGCGGCTATTTAATGGCATCGGTTGCCGATAAAATCGTGGCAGCACCTTTTGCTTACATAGGTTCCATAGGGGTAGTTATGTCACTGCCCAATTTTAATAAAGTGCTTAAAAAGCATGATATAGATTACGAACAGCTTACGGCAGGTCGTTACAAACGTACCGTGACCATGTTCGGTGAAAATACCGATGAAGGACGGGAGAAATGCCTTGAAGAATTGGATGCGGTTCATCGTCGTTTCAAAGAGCATGTAAAGCGTTTTCGTCCCAACGTTGATATAGAGACATTGGCCACAGGTGAGCATTGGCTTGCCGAGGATGCTCTGAAGCTTGGCCTTGTCGACGAGATCTGTTGTTCGGATGATTACATCGCAAGGCAGCTTGAGATCACTTCCGGGGCTGCTGTATATCTGCAGTGGAAAAAAGAAGAAAAACACTCCAAACTCGAACGCATTATGAAATTATTCTCCGTCAAAGCTTGGGTAAAAGCTTTAGCCGGTGAAATAGATAAACGTACACAATCTTCAGAAAATATGCGCTGAAAAAAAGCGCTTGTTTTAATTAA
>CALBLB010000391.1 GCA_937896115.1 uncultured Succinatimonas sp. | reverse complement strand
ATGGCCAATGCGGTGTGATCATCAGTATTGCAAGCAATTTCCCGCCATTCTATAAATCTTGCCGGATCATTTAACGCATAAAGCTCAAAAAATCTCTGTACTGCAGGTACTAAAGACAGATCCTGAGAAAGAGGATCTGTACGTTTTAAACTGGTGTTTCCGTACACCGGATGACGCCCCAAAGTCTGAGCTGCAAGAAAACCGAAAAAAGACCTATCTTGCGCGGCTTTTTTTAGCAAAGCCATCCCGGCTTCTCTTTGTTTGGTATTAAGCAAGGCACGCCCTTTCCAATACATCCAGTTGGTTTCCTGTTGTCCGCGCGCACCCAAAGCATCCACCAACGGAATGATATATTTCCATTGTTTAAACCAAATAGCCCTGCGCAGACGTTTTTCAATAAGATCGTCACTCCACAGTGCCGCGGGTAAATTTTCATCAACCCATTGCACGTCAGCAAGAGAACTTTGAAAACCAAGTCGCCCTGACGCTATGATGCTCAAAAGTTCGTGACGCTCTACCGTACTTACTTCGTTTTCTGAGCAAAAAGTGTCCAAAGACACTGCCGCATCATTGGGATTTAATGCGGCAAAGCGTTCAAAAGCGAGGATCTTTCCGCGTTTTGATGTCGCTTCATCATAATTTTCAGGATTTTGACTTAAGGCAACTGCCTGCATTGCCGCATCACGCTCTGCTCCCTCAAGATTTGCTGCCGTAGTCTGCAGTTCGTCTTTTGAAACATTCCTTCTTATAAGCAGATTTTGCAGACGTCTTGAGGCGGCGGCTTGAGTTAAATATCCTTTGGAACTCCATGCCGTTATAAGTCCTGTACAGGCTTCAGGGTAGCTTTTACCGCTTACATAGAGTCTTGATGCATATGATACGGAATCACTTCCTCCTTTACCTGTCATTAAAGAAGCTTCATGCCAACGGCAGGAACGGGCTTTTTCTTTCACATTCTGTAAAAGAGGATCGGCATTGGGCATGGGATCCTTTCCCATGATCTCAAGTACACGATTAAAATTTCCCGTACTTCCTGACATGTCTGCATAAAGATCACTTACCAACAGTCCCAACTCGCGATCATCGCCTTTTTTAACAAAATTCAGAGCATTTTTATAATTTGCCGCACTAACGTTTGATGCCAAAAGATAATAATCAAGATAGACGTTGAGCGGATAATCTTTAAGTACTCCTTCTTTGAATTCTGCAACGCCTCTGACATCGCCTGCCCGTGCCAGATCACGAGCCTCGGTATAAGCCTGACGTTTTGCCATGGCCTGCTCATCAAAACTTATGAAACCGTCCGTGACATTATTGTTCTGAACTGCCGCAGCCTGTTGCGTACTGACTGCAAGCATGTAAAACATCAACAAAGATCCTGATAAAAAACGTTTTGCGTCACCCAATACATCCGACATCGATATTTCCCCGCCATCAAAAAAGCCTCCTGATTTTAACATCGGGAGGCTTAGATAACTCTTTGATATTTTAGGATTAGCCAAAGATTTTTACATAACCTACCAAAAGCAGTGCTGCAATGATCAGAGGCAATACCAAATGGAAATACCAATACACCAGAGTTGAGGACAACATTTTAGGCCCCTTACCTATGTTGACTTCCGCGATGTAATTCTTCCACTGCATACCGGTCTTGGCAGTAATAAAGATCACCATAAAGAGCGATCCTAAGGGCAGGATATTGTTTGAAATGAGGAAATCCTGCAGATCCATAATGGTATCAAATCCTAGAGGATGCACGAAGGAGAGGTAATTAAAGCCGAATAATGCCGGCAGTGAAATCAACATGATAAAGACAAAGTTGCAAATTACCGACTTCACACGGGAAATACCGAATACTTCCATACATATGGCGATGATGCTTTCATAGACGGCAATTAAAGTCGACATGGCGGCAATAAGCATGAACATGAAGAACAAAGCTCCCCAGAAATAACCGCCTACCATATTGGCAAAAACCGTATTCATGGTAACGAACAGCAAACTGGGACCGGCATCCGGCTGTACCCCGTAACTAAAGCAAGCAGGAAAAATCACAAAACCTGCCAAAAGGGCCACGAAGGTATCCAGAAGACCTATCCATACGGCCTCAGACAGCAAGGTATGCTTGCGATTTACATAAGTTCCGAAGATCTCAATGGAGCCTTGTCCGACGCTTAAAGTGAAGAAAGCCTGTCCCATGGCCGCCCACAATGCCTCTAAAAAGCCGTGTTTTTCAAGTGAAGACCAATCGGGTTTCAGATAATAGGAAATGCCCTCTGAAAATCCCGGCAACATCACCGAACGTATCGACATGAAAACCAACAGAGCCAGCAATAATAACATCAATGGCTTGGTGATCTTCTCAAGACCGCGTTCTACTCCCATGGCAACAATTACGAAGCACACCACCGTCACGGTACTCATGCATACGAACATGGTCAAAGGATTTTGCAAAAGCTCGGAGAAACTGGCAGCGGCAACTTCCTGAGTAAGCCCCTGCTTCACTCCTCCTGTAATGAAGTTATAGCAGTAATAGAGCAACCATCCGGTTATAAGCCCGTAAAAAGACATCAGGATATAACTTCCGGGAATAAGCCAGAATTTATTAAGGTGCCAACGTGTACCGGGAGTTTCCAAAATATTAAACGCCTTGGCAATTGAACGTTTTGAAGCTCTGCCTATGGCAAGTTCCACGGTTAAAAGCGGAACTCCAACCCCAAGCAAAAACAGCAGATAGAGCATCACGAAGATGGCTCCGCCGTACTGTCCTGTTATATAGGGAAAACGCCAAACATTACCAAGACCTATGGCACAACCTGCGGCTATAAGTAAAAAGCCGAGTCTGGATGAAAATTGACTGCGTTCTGACATGATCATTCCTCATCAATCATTTGCAGAAAATACCTATGTAACCCTGCACAAAGAGAGCTGCAATCACCAAGGGCAAAACTATGCGGTAATACCCGCGGGCAAAACGCGGAAGTTTAATACCGCGACCGGTATTTACCTCTTTTAGATAATTGTCAAATCCCCAGCCGCGTTTTAAAACCACGTAAAGCACGTAGCACATGGCGCCTAAAGGCAGAATATTTTCACTTAATACAAAATCGTAAGTATCGAGAATGGTGCTCTCGCCCCCCATGGGATGTACATCGGAGAGCAGGTTATAACCAAGCATGCAAGGCAAACCCAATAAAATCACCGCGGCAAAATTGAAAATTACGGCTTTGATACGCGAGATCCCGAAAAGATCCATGCATATTCCTATGAGGTTTTCAAATACGGCGATAAGGGTTGAAATGGCTGCAAAGAGCATGAATAGGAAAAATACTCCCCCCCAGACAGAACCTCCCGACATATGAGAAAACACCGATACCAACGTTACGAAGATAAGTCCTGGACCTGCCCCCGGTTCAATACCGTAACTAAAACAGGCAGGGAAAATCACCACTCCGGCTAACAAAGCCACGCAGGTATCAAGCAAAGTGATCACCACCGATTCATAATAAAGCGAACAGTCGCGCTTCATATAAGAACCGAAGATCTGAATGGATCCGACGCCTAAACCCAGGGTAAAGAAAGCCTGTCCCATGGCAGCTGACAATGTCTGTCCCACCCCTGCTTTGCTCAGATTTTCCAAATTAGGCTTTAAATAATAACTCATGCCTTCTGCAAACCCAGGCAGGGTAAAAGAGCGCACGGCCAACACCAACAACAATACAAAGAGTAATAACATCAAAGGCTTGGTGATGCGCTCTACGCCCTTTCGCAACCCCATGGCACAGATGCCGAAAGCAAATACGGTCACGGCCAAAGTACATAAAAACTGGATCCCGGGCATGCTCAGCATTTCTCCGAAATATGAAGCGGCCTGTCCTTGATCGAGCTTATTGCCAAAAGATCCCGAAAAAACCTTGACGGCGTAATAAAGCATCCATCCTGTAACCAATGAGTAAAAGGACATGAGCACGTAGTTACCGGCTATCATCCAGTATTTATGACGTCTGAAAGCAGAGCCTGGAGTCAGCGTTTCAAAAGACGCTCCCAGACTTTTTCTTGAAGCACGGCCTACGGCAAGCTCAATACTGAGCATGGGTATACCCACAAGCAGCAAAAAGGCTATGTAGATAATGACGAAGAAGGCTCCGCCGTATTGTCCCGTGATATAAGGGAAACGCCAGACATTGCCAAGTCCTATGG
>CALBLB010000390.1 GCA_937896115.1 uncultured Succinatimonas sp. | reverse complement strand
GTGATGAATTAACAAATTCAACATTTAATAAAACTTCACAGATATCCAATCAGATATTAGATAAAACCGAAGAAAAGTCTAAAGAAATATTAAATAATATTGATAATTTTCAGAGAAATTACAAAAAAGTCTTCTTCTTTACAAGAATAGCTACAATAGCAACGTTTATTGTTCAAATTATACTTATGATATTATTTTTATTTAAATAAATTATAATTGCTTAAATAAAATCGATTCACCATTAACATTCTTAACTGCATTCTTATAATTCATGGTTGCTGTTTTTCTAGAAGTATTTGCATAGCAATACACGCACCCGTGAGGACAAGTATTGTACGCTCCTATATCTTTTGCAACCATACACCCACACTCTTTCCTTTGTCCCTTATCCTTCCATTTTTCAGTGGATATGATTTTTTTATCAATATTTTTGAGCTTATTTGCGAACAAGTCCAATTGCTTAATTTCTTGATCAATCGGCAACTTTCCATAATTTAAATAATAAACAAAATCATGATCTTCAGGAAATAACTTTTTCATCAATTCTCCATCGATACAACGATTGTGTTCTATTCCATATTTGTTTAAATCTATTTGTTCACCACACGTTGCTAAAGAAAAGTCCCATCCATTTTTATGCCAATAATCTCTCATATTGCTAAGTCTTTTAGCAAAATAGTCCATTTTTTCAATAGTAAATTCAGCATGCTCTATTGACTCTGCATTAAAGATATGGCTTTCTTTTACAAGATTTGATTTAACTTTTTTATATGTATTAATATCAATAAAACTAAATACAAGTTTACTTGTGAGTCCTTTAAGTTTCTTACTAAGATAAAAAACTTTTTTTAACAAAAGTTCTTCATTTAACGCATCAGTTAAAATAAGAGGATCAAATCTCCATATTACTCTTTCAGGTCCTATCTTTGATGATAAAGTTTTAAATGTTTCTATTCTCTTTTCTAATGATGGAACATTTGGTTCAAAGTTTTCATCATCATAATCATTAAGTGTATATTGAATATAGTAATGAATACCAAGTTTATCCAATCTACTCAAATAAGGAATAAGTGGTTTAGGATTTTTACTCCAAAAAACAATCATTTTAGTATTTTTAAATGATATATACGACTTAACTCCGTTAAAAGGATTTATCCATGTAACATAACCTTTATCTAATCTATCAAAAAACCATTTTGAATAAAACGCAGGAATATCAGTAGATCTGCTAGCTGATATGATTACCGGAGCAGATGCTTCAACACTTTCTCCTTTATCATTTCTGATAATAATTAAATCAGATTTAGCCATACTTTTATTCCTTCTTTACTTACACTTGTCAATTATTAATTGCTAACCAGTATATTTGTTTTTCTCTATACGCTTCACAATGTTAACAAATAATTAAAATTTGTCTTCATCACCGCAGTGACAAACTTTTTTACCGATAAAGTCCTTCGGATAACGAAGTTGCGTACTTAACTCATCTCGTTGACGCAGGAATTCTTCTTTTTTCTGCAACATGGCCTCAAAACCGCGATCCGACGGGGTGTAATAACGAGTACCGGCAAGATCTTCTGGGAAAAAGCACTCGCCGTCTGCATATGCACCTTTAAAATCGTGAGCATAACGATACCCGCGTTTGTACCCCAAATCTTCCATGAGCTTGGTAGGAGCATTTCTTAAGTACAAAGGAACTTCAAGAGAGCCTTGCTTTTGGGCATCTTCTTTTGCTCTGGCAAAAGCCGTATAAAGATGATTGCTTTTAGGTGCTAATGCAAGGTAAACCGCAGCTTCTGCAATGGCACGCTCACCTTCTGCAGCCCCTACTCTTTCAAAAATATCCCAGGCATTTAAGGCTATTTCCATGGCTCTGGGATCAGCAAGACCTACATCTTCAGTAGCTATTGCAAGCAGTCTTCTTGCCACATAGAGAGGATCACCTCCGGCCTCAAGAATACGTGCGTACCAATACAAAGCTGCATCCGGCGCGCTGCCGCGCACGGATTTATGAAAAGCCGAAATGAGATCGTAAAACGCATCCCCGCCTTTGTCATAGTTAAGCATGCGGCGTCCGGCCACGGCACCTAACATGCTCATGGTGACGAGTCTTGAGCCGTCTTTCATCGGTGCTGCCAGATCAGACAGCATCTCCAGCATATTCAAAAGATGTCTGCCGTCACCGTCGGCAAGATCGCAAAGAGCTTTTTCTACTCCTTCTCCCAAAATTAAATGCTCATCTTTTAATCCGCGGCTTGAGGTTAACGCTAAAACGGTAAGTTTTGACAATTCTTCAAAACTCAGTTTTTTTAGCACATAAACACGTGCCCTTGAAAGCAAAGCCTGATTAACATTGAAAGACGGATTTTCGGTGGTGGCTCCTATAAAAGTAACCGTACCGTCCTCTATATGAGGTAAAAATGCATCCTGCTGAGATTTATTGAAACGGTGAACCTCATCTACAAAAAGCAAAGTTCGCACACCCTGACGACGTCTTGCCTTGGCCCTGTCTATGGCTTCACGTATTTCCTTGATCCCTGAAGTTACTGCGGGGATCTGTTCAAGTACGGCATTGCAGGCTCCTGCAAAAATCAAAGCAAGGGTAGTCTTGCCGACCCCTGGAGGCCCCCACAGGATCATGGAATAACACTGACCGCGCTCCAGAGCTTTTCGCAGAGGTCTTCCTTCTCCGATAAGATGTGACTGACCTATGTATTCGTCCAAAGTACGCGGCCTTAACCTTGCTGCAAGTGGTGCTCCTGCCAAATCCTCGCTGCTTTCCAAAGGAGCATCCTGATGCTCTGTATTAAAAAGCTCAGTTTGCCCCGCGCTCATCATCTATCTCCGCATCATCAGGGATCTGCACGGAAAAATCGGCATCTGATGCCGTAGACGCAACATTTGAAAGAAAATAGCTGTTCACAGTTCCGTCTTTCATCTTAAGAATGAGTGTTTTAATTTTGTCACCGTCGAACTGTAAATCCATGGAAACTATGTCTCCCCCTTGCTTTGAGATCACCGTATAGTTTCCGTTGTCGCCTTTAACTTCATAATTTTTCCACAAAGCATCGCTGTGATCGGTAAGCAGTAAAAAAGGAGAAGTATTACCGGCACTGCTCTTGTAGATGGATAATTGATTTACGAAAGGATCAAAATAAAAAATGTCATCGCCTTTGGTATAAAGGACGGTCTCATCAGGAGACAAAGTATGCAGGATCATCTTATCAGGACGCTTTAAAGCCAATTTTCCCGAAGACTCACTTTTACCGCCGTCACTTCTTACGGCTTCAGAACTGAAATCAGCGCTTAAAGCCTGCATAGCTGACAGTTTCTGACGCAATTGCGTTGCATCATCGGCCAAAGCTGCCGATGCCAAGCCAAGCTGAGCACAACCTAGGATCAAAGCTCCCCAAAAAAAGGATCTTTTCATAATCTGCCTTCCTTGACGAAATTTAAAGATCGCCGTTGCGTTTCATTTGCATGAAAATCTTCTTAGTTCGCGGGTAGCCAAAGCAAAACTCTGTCTGCACAAGACTCATGCTGGGAGCAGCTCCGTTGTTTTGATTCTGGTATTCTCTGACATAGGCCACCACCGCATCGTAATCCTTATCAAGCTTGTGCGCGCGTTCAGAGGCGCTGCCCAACTCAGGCTCAGAATCGTCGTCAGGATCTTCAAGATCGGTAACGCCCTCCAAATACTCAGGAGCGCCGCAATGCTCTTTCCAGGCTTCTACCACAGCATTGACATCCTTATTTGAGGCAAACGGTCCGTGGGCTCTGAACAATTGGTTATTGGCAAGTCCCATAAGCTTTGCCAACATATCGCCGTTACCCAACAAGTTTTCTGCTCCGTTGTCATCTAAGATCACGCGGGAGTCTAAGTTAGACTGTACGGTATAGGCAATACGCGAAGGCAGATTGGCCTTCAGGGTTCCGGTGATCACAGAAGATCTCGGCGACTGCGTTGCCAGCATAAGATGCATCGAAGCTGCGCGGGCTTTTTGCGCTAAACGCTGCACCAACTGATCAGGTTGCGGACCTTTGTTCTTGCCGCGTCCTTCAAAAGCTGCCATGAGATCGGCAAATTCGTCTATAACCATCACGATAGCAGGCAACGGTCTTAAGATCGTAGGCTGACCGCCCATTTCAGGAGACCAGGCAGGATCGAAGACCACTTGTCCCAAAGCATTCTGCTGTCGTATATAAGCGTTGTATTCGTTTACCGAACGCAATTTGAGATTGGAAATAAGCCGATAACGACGCTCCATTTCCCCAACACACCACTGCAAGGCAGCCATGGTTTCGTCGGTTTCTGAAATTACCGGACAGATAAGATGAGGCAGATCTTCATAAAGCGAGAACTCTACCTGCTTGGGATCGACCAAGATGAAACGCAATTCGGCAGGAGATCTGGTCAAAAGCAAAGACAGCAACATAGAATTGATGCCGGCTGACTTTCCAGAACCGGTGGTACCCGCGATCAAAAGGTGCGGGGCCTTAGCCAGATCTGCAACCACCGGCACTCCTGCAGCATCGACACCCAAACAAAGCGGCAACTGGGCTTTGGTCTGTAAAAACTGCTCGCTTTCCACCACATCGCGTAGAGTAATGAGTTTACGTTTGGGATTGGGGATCTCAAGTCCCATGTAAGGAGTGCCCGGTACCACATCCAAAACGCGCACGGTGGTAGTAAGGGTTCTTGAAAGATCCGCCTGCAACCCGCGGATCACCGAGGACTTGACTCCTCTGTCAAGTTTTACGTCGTAACGCGTGATCACAGGTCCTGCCTGATAACTGGCAACCTTAGCCTGAACACTGAAATCCTGAAAAGTTCTGTTGATACGCTCGATAAAATTGTGAATGGTTGCCTCATCAACCATTTCGCTGTGTTCAGAGCTTGCCAAAAGGTCAAAAGGCGGACGCCAAAGATCGTCAGGATCACAGGTAGTGGGCACCGTAGCTACTGAACTTACATAATCCTTAGTCGGAAATTTATGGACGGATGCAGTAGGAGCTTCCTGTTTTTCCTCTGCAGCGTACTCATCAATGCTGTCTTTTGCTGAAGTTGTATCGGTATATGGCTCTCGAGTTTCGCGCTCCTGAGCATTTACAGTCTGCGGATATACTGAGTTTTGCTCTTTTAAAGAAGAATTATCCTTTAGCTCGCCGGTATGCTGTAATTTTTGCTCTTGAGGATCATCACGACGTACAAAACCGTAATAAGACGCTTTGGAGCTTTCCGTATGCTTAACTGAAGACTGCTCGTCTTCAGGATACTGATTTATCAACGGATCCTGATTTTTTTCGCTTTCGCGTTTTTCCAAAACCGCAGGTTCGCTGTGCTCACCAAGTCCGCGCACCGCTTTGGTATAAGAGTCTGAGTATGAAAGATCTCTTTCTGATATAGGCTCGGAAACAGTACGATTTGCATACTCATACGGTTCATTGTCCGACACAGACGGCTCTTCACTGCTGTGCTCATCGCTGAAGCTAAAATTACCGTAAGTTTCATCCTCATCAGGAGGCAGTTCTCCTGAAGAAGCGGGAATGCTGGCACTTGACATGCCTCCGTATGATGACGAGTAGTCATCCTCAATACCGACCGAAGGATCGTGAATGGTCTCAATATCTTCTCCGGCCTTCATCTTGGTGATACTCTGACCGCGTGTCACCACCGTGCTGATCCCGCCGCCGTCTTCCTCGTCAGCAATATTTTGGACATCCTGTTTTTCTTTTACTTCAGCTTCATTCGCATCATAAGATCCGAAAGAAGGTTCACGTCTTTCATTATTAACAGGATCATCGCTGCGAGTAATGATGGTGCGTTGTACGGGCACTTCATCATCCTGATTTGACAAATTACCTGAATCAGACGATGAAACACTGTCCTGAGAGTATCCATTGATGATGGTGGAAACACCCTTGGGCGATTCATCGTCAGCATTACCGTATGCCTGTCCCGCTGCTCCTGAATAAGCGTGGTTATTTTCGTCCTCATAGCGCTCTGAACGTCCGTAACCGACATTACGCTCTGCAACGTAATTTTTATCAAACTCAGGACGAATGGTTCTCGGAGTATCGTCAAAAACATTCCTTTGCACGCTGAGCTCTGCTCTCTGCTCACTTTTGGGAGTTTGGAATGAGGAGGTGCCGTAATATTGTTCAGTACTGTTACGCACGGCTGCAGCTTGCGAAGATGTTTCCATGCCGAAGCTGGGTTCAACTCTCGATTGAAACGCTGGCTCAGCCGTGGTCCCCTGATTAACCGTCTCTGAGGCTTCGTTGCCGAATCTTAACTTGGTTTTAAGATCAGTAACTCCCCTGAAAAAGCGCGGAGCGATATCCTGTTTGCCACTCTCGCCGCCTGCGTTGCTCGCTTTTTTCAAAATGTCGCTACGCGTGTCTCTTACGTTAAAAGACATGCCTGACGGTGCTTGATCACGGGGAGGTTCCTGTTTATTTGCGCTTGTTTCCTCGTCATCTTTTCCGAAGGGAACAAAACGCATGATCAGCGCTCCTAAGGTGTCACAAAACCACAGAGGCGAGCGTGCTGCAGAAAGCATGATCCCCAAAAAAGTCAAAACCACGGGGATCAAAGGCGCTGCGTAGCGCGGCATATTGGAAAAACAGGCAATATTAAGGTAATCCCCCAAAATACCGCCGCCTCCCATGGAATCGCTTACCATGATCCCGGAAAAAAGCATGCACAAACCGATGATCAGGGTATTGATCCCTAAAAGTCTCAAGCCTACCTTAAAAAAATCGATATTTTTTATATTAAGACCGCTAAAGCATAACAATGTCACTACGTATACGATCAGATACGGCATAAGATAGGTTACGTTTCCGAAATAATCGAATACATACGACAGAAACGATCCGCTGCTGGCCTCTCCGCCTTCTAATAATTGTCCTGACAACGCACTTTGTTCTCCGTTGTGAAAAGACAGCAACATAAAATCGCATACAAATGCGAACAGTACGCTCATAATTATGAATGCAAATTGAATTTTACCGATGACGCGACGGTTATCCACATGATTTGCTTGTGGATTGGTTAACATAGATCCTCCGCTGACGGCTTGGCGCGCCGGGAAATAAAGAAGGCGACGAAAAAAATCTTAAAAAATATCGAGGTTCAGTCGCAAAATGTTATCACCAAAAAGGCGGTGCCGCAATTTTCCAAAAGCGAACGGATCTGCTGTAGTCTGTTAATAACAAATTGATTTTCAAAAGGAGTTTTTATGATCAATCTGGTACTCTATCGCCCTGAAATGCCGTCTAACGCCGGCAACGTTATAAGACTTGCGGTAAACGCAGGTGCCAGACTGCATTTTATAGGTCCTTTGGGCTTTTACATGGACAATAAAAGACTGTTGCGTGCAGGTCTTGATTACAGAGAATTGGCCAATCTTACCGTGCATGTAAATTTCGCACAGTTTTTAGAAAAAGAACATCCGACAAGGCTTATTGCTTCAACTTCGCGCGGCACAGTCTCACCTTATAATTTTAAATTCCAAGACAAAGATTACGTGATCTTCGGCAGAGAAAAAGAGGGATTGTCAGAAGAAGTCTATGACAAAGTACCGCAGGATCTGCGTATTCGTATTCCCATGATGCCGGAAAGCCGCTGTCTGAATCTTTCAAATTCGGTGGCAGTTGTGGCCTATGAGGCCTGGCGCCAGTTGGGGTTTACAGGTGCCGCCATGATCAAGCCTTAACCTTTAAAAATATGCGCAAAGACGTTTTTACATGCGGTTTCTTAATTGAGGAAAAAACACCAATGTGTATAATGTCAGAGTATTTTTTTTCATACTCGAGGACAGTTTAACAAGTGCTGGATTTTTTGGTTAATTTCTTCACCGATTACGGATATGCTGCCGTATTTTCATGCCTTCTGCTCTGCGGTCTTGGAGTACCGGTCCCGGAGGACATCACCTTGGTGGCAGGCGGAGTGATCTCCGGACTTTATCCTGAAGTAAACCAGCACATCATGTTTGCCGTGGGAATTTTGGGAGTTTTGGTGGGTGACAGCACCATGTTCTTAGGCGGACGCATCTTCGGTTACCGCATCCAGCGCATCAAAATGTTCCGCAAGATCCTCTCACCGCGCCGTTTTTCCCAGATCCAGCAAAAATTCAAACAATACGGTTTAGGGGTACTGTTCGTAGCCCGTTTTCTCCCCGGTCTGCGCTCCCCCATCTTTCTTGCAGCCGGTATGAGCAGACGCATTCCGTACCATATTTTCATAATTATGGACGGTTTTGCCGCCATGATCTCCGTTCCGGTATGGGTTTACATAGGGTATTTTTTTGCCGACAGCCGCGATCTGTTAATGACCTACGTACATGACGTACAGTCCATAATTTATGCATGTTTAGGTTTGGTGTTGCTGGTGGTTCTGGCTGTGTGGATAAAAAAGAAAGTCAAAGCCAAAATAGCCGACAGGATCGCTAAAAATTCATCTCAAAAATGATTATATTACGTGCGCTCGCGGTGCAACATCGTCAATTATGATGATGGCATCTTTCAAATTGCACCAAAATGCGACTTTAACGTAATTTTTAGCGTTTTTAAGCACTTTTTTCTAAAATTATTAAGGACGGCAACGTTGCCGTCTTTTCTTTTTTAACCATCAGAGTTTTTTCACCATGGAACAGTTGACCCAAATAGTCTCCAACATCAATTCCATACTTTGGGGACCCTGGTGCCTCATTCCCATTCTTGTAGGCACGGGTATCTTCTTCTCGTTCAAATTGCGTTTCGTACAGGTACGCCAGTTCGGCCGTGCCTTGAAACATGTATTTGGCAACATTTCGTTCAACGGCGAGAAAGCCGGCAAACACGGTATGACCTCGTTCCAATCACTGGCTACTGCCATCGCAGCTCAGGTCGGTACCGGAAACTTAGCAGGCGTGGCTACCGCAATGGCTATGGGCGGTCCCGGAGCCATATTCTGGATGTGGCTTGCAGCCTTCTTCGGTATGGCTACCATATTCTCAGAAGCCATTCTCGCGCAACTCTATCGTACCCGCGACAACGAAGGACACATTACCGGTGGTCCTGCCTATTACATAAGTTACGGTTTAGGCTCCAAGCCTTTGGCTGCCATTTTCTCGGTAATGCTGATCATAGCCTTGGGTTTCATCGGCAATATGGTACAGGCCAATTCCATCGCCACGGCTTTTGAATCTGCATTCGGCATTCCTACCCCGGTAAGCGGTCTTATTCTGATCCTGCTTGCAGGTTTCATTTTCATAGGCGGGATCAAACGTATAGCCTCTTTTGCCGAAAAGATGGTTCCGCTCATGGCCCTCATCTATGTAATGGGTGCCATATTCATCATGCTGATGTTCTGGGATAACATACTCTCGACTTTTGAAGCCATCTTCATAGGAGCATTCAACCCTTCGGCAGCAACCGGCGGTGTCATCGGTGCCAGCGTTAAAGAAGCCATTCGTTACGGCGTAGCCCGCGGTCTCTTTTCAAACGAAGCCGGAATGGGCTCTACTCCTCACGCTCACGCCATTGCCCGCGTAAACCATCCTGCAGAGCAGGGACTTGCCGCCATCGTCGGACTTTTCATCGATACCTTCGTGGTCCTGACTGCAACTGCCCTGGTGATCATGGTTACCGGCAGCTTAAACGGCGTAGATACCGGCATCGTACTTACTCAGAGCGCTTTTTCAAAGGGAATGGGCGTTGCAGGATCTGGCTTTGTGGCCTGTTGTCTGTTCTTTGCTGCCTTTACTACCATCATAGGTTGGTATTTCTTCGCTGCCCAGAACGTCAAATATCTTTTTGGCTACCGGTTCTTGAACGTGTTCTCGGTGATCGTGCTGGTTTTCCTCATGACCGGATCTTTCCTCAAAGTTGATCTGGTCTGGGAACTTGCCGACATGTTCAACGGACTGATGGTGATCCCCAACATCATCGCCGTGATCGGTCTTTATAAACTGGTTACCAAAGCCTGTGCAGACTACGAAAACAAGTTCTTAAAACATGAACCGGCTCATTTCGGAGCCTCTGAAAAATTGACCGGAAAAATGGCCCGTGTTGCCATAAGACGCCGTCGCCATTACTACCGCGATGACAAAGGCAATCACGAACCGCTGGATAAAGAGTAAAAAATATTGAGGTGAGCTTTAATCACCTCAATTAACCTACTTCTATAAGGGGCGGTTTGCCCCTTTTTTTCTTTTCTGCTCTTGTATCATTTTGCGTATTCTGACCCTCACCATAACTATATTCATCACGGTAAGCGCCAAACCTATCAAGGATACCCACAACACTACCGTACTTAGAGAGCGGGTTCCTGGATCGGTATAAGTATCAAAAGATATGTAAAGACCGAACAATGAAAAACCTATGATCACCGACAGTGAAAACACTCTTGCTCTTAAAGCCAACTGTGCAGCGCTGGCCCTTTTCTTTCCTTTAGTCATTTTTTTCAATTCTTTACAATGCTCCACTCAGTACCGTCTTCACACTCTAAGAGAGTATTGTGATATCCGATCAAGGAAGAACGGTGTCCGACGCTCACCAGCATACTTGAAGGCAAAAGTTCTTTGATAAGTCCGTAAGCTTTTTGCTCGGATCTTCCGTCCATGGCAGAACTTGCCTCATCCAAAAACAAAAGATCTGGTTTCATAAGCAAAGCTCTGATCACGGCAATACGCTGTTGTTCGCCTAAAGAAAGGGTTTGAGCCCAATTGTCTTCTGTATCTAAAACAGGAATAAGTTTTTCAAGTCCCAACTCTTTAAGATAATGCTCGGTAAGCCCGTTTCTTTCAGGAGCATTAGGATAAGCTGCAGCTTCCCGCAAAGTTCCCAAAGGCAAATAAGGACGCTGACTTAAAAAAAGTACCTTGGCATTCTCAGGATAAATTACCTTACCTTCAGAATAGGGCCAAATTCCCGCCACCGTCTTCATCAGCGTAGATTTGCCGCATCCTGAACGACCGCGGATCAACAAAGCGTCGCCTCGTTTAAGTTCAAAGGAAAGATCGCGGCATAAGGCATTACCTTGGGGTGTATATACAGCGATCCTGCTTACCTTAAATTTTTCTCCCTCTTTTACAGGATGTAAACACTTAACGTTTGCAGCATGATCCATACTGTCAAAATATAAAGCCAGTCGGTCTATATCCGCCTTAAACGCAGCCCATGCACTGAAGTTATTGATGATGGTAGATAATGAATCCTGCACTCTGCCGAAAGCCGAACTTATCTGCATGATGCTGCCTACGGTGATCACTTTGGCAAAATACATAGGAGCTGCCACCAAAATCGGGAAGATCACGGCAAGCTGGGCATAAGAAAGCGTGAAAAAGCCCAATCTTTTCTCACATCCTATGAGTTTTATATAGTTTAAGACCACATTTTTAAAGCGGGATCCTAAAATGCGCTCTTCTTCCTGCTCTCCGTGATAAAGAGACACGGACTCCCCGTTTTCACGCACTCTTATCAAAGAAAAACGAAAATCCGCTTCATAACGCTGCTGTCTGAAGTTAAGTTTGACCAAAGGTTTGCCGAAATAGAAGGTCAAAAGCGTACCCATTACGGCATACACCAAAGCCAAATACAAAAGATAACCGTCAGGCAAAGTAAGAGTATCATCATTCCACAAGGTGATGGTTACCGCATGAGACAAATCCCATAAAACTACCCCGAAAGATCCCAACATGGCAAGATCAGAGGCCGTCCCCAAAAGCAGAGAAATCGAATAAGTCACAAAAGCATTTAAATCCTCGGAAATACGCTGATCAGGGTTTTCCGTGTTGCGATCGGCAAGTTGCATGCGGTAATACACATCATCACTCATCCATTCATGCATGACTTTGTCGGTAAGCCAACGACGCCAGCGTATGGCAAGACAGGATCTTAAATAGGAGTTATATACGCTTACCACCACATGGATAGTGGCCAGAAAAGCAAAAACCAGCAGGTAATGCTTAAATCCAGGTACATCGTAATTTTGAATCGTATCCCAAAAAGATTTATACCAAGAGTTGATGGCTGTGGCTAAAAAAACTGCACCTGCGGTAAGCGCTACTATTAAACACAACAAAAACCACGCTACTTTGGAATCTTTTGATTTCCAAAAGGGCAAAGCTATTTTGAAAAAAGCTTTTATCGACAGCTTAAGCGGCAATGAATCGCTACCGTGCAAAGCTTTGTCATACTCAGGAGATGCTTGCTTTTCTCCTACACTTAACAAAGGAATTTTAAACATGTGTTTTCCAAAATTTTCGTAAATTCAAATCAATATTCCGTTTGCACTTTATGGCTAAGAATTTAACCAAAGTATCTTATGGCAAACGTAGCAGTAACTTAATCAAGCAACTGCTCAAGTACCAAAGCTATGCCTTCATCATCATTTGAAAGCGTAACCAAATCAGCCTGACTTTTTAGTTGCGATGTGGCGTTCCCCATGGCTATTCCAAACCCCGCATTTTTGATCATCAAAAGATCGTTTTCCGCATCTCCGAATGCCACCACGGATGACGGCTGTATCCCGGCACTTTCACACAACCAGTAAAGCGCACTGCCTTTTGAACAATGATGAGGAATAAACTCCAAAAAATTTTCATCAGTACGCATCACTTCAAAATGTTCTTTCACATAAGCTGATAAAGATGCACGAAAGGCATCTAAATCTGCACTTTCTCCTACGGCTATCACCTTATAAAAGCGCTCGCGCGCATCTATATGTAAAAAATCGTAACCGTCTGCAAAAGTCACGCCCGAATGGAAGATCTCACGCATTGAGAAGATATTGGTATTCTCCGTACACAAGCCTGATTTTGCGTATGCATGCAGATTAAGATGAAAAGGTTTGGCTTCTGTTGCAACTCTCATGATCTCCAAAGCATCGGCACAATCCTCATGCAAAGTGGCAAAACCTGCGTCTTTTGATCCTGAATTTTTATAATCAAATACATTTATGAGCGCAGAGCCGTTAAAACATACGGCCAAAGTTCTTCTAGTCAGCACTCCCATCTGCTCAAGATATCTTTGCGCAGATTTAGGATGTCTGCCCGTAGCTATGGCTATATACCACCCGGATGCAACCGCCTTGCGTACGGCTTTGACAGTCTTTGGCCCTATGCTCTTGTCAGAGCGTAGCAACGTCCCGTCCAAATCGAACACTGCCGCTTTGAACTTACCCTTTGGCAATTCATCGTATTGCACGCAAACACTCTCCGTCGTGTTTAATTTAAAATTCAGGACTGCTCCCCTACTATCACCTTGATCACTTCTTCAGCCCAGATCATGGCTTCATAATAATCACGGTAATACTGCTCCTTGGGGAAGGCTATGCCTATACGCGCCGCCAGATCTGCAAGTTGCTCAAAATTACGATGGATCACCGCATGATAACCTTTTAACAGCAGGCTTAAGGTACCTACACCGTTATAAAAATCCGATACGGCAGAAAGCATAAACTCGCTGCGCACCTTTTCTTTTCGATCGCATATCATCATGGGCAGATACATTAAAAATCCCACGATAAAAGCATGATTGGTCTCGTAATCATCGCATACCTGACCTGCAAGTCTGCTGATGACGCGTCCTGCTATCAAAGCACTGCGAAAATATCCGAATGATGCCGTAAGCGGATCCGGGACATACTTACCCTCTAAACTCTTTTGAGTCTCACACATCAAGCCGTAAGCTGTGCTGATACACAGTATATTGACGAGATCTGTTTTTGAATAGCGCAATGCCACCGTACTGCTGAAGGCACTGTTGCGTTTTACGGTAAGAGCTATAAGCCTTTTGGAGTTGAACATGGCGCGCAAAGCCTGCGCCATTTCTGGATAACGGGATCCTAACTTGATCACCTGTCTTAGATCGTAAATTCCCGAAAACTCTTCTGCCAAAGTACGCATGAGTTCATGTTGCCATTTGGGACGTTCGTTTCCGTATTCTATAAGCTTCTGGCTTACCATGCCGCATACGCAATCGTATTGAGAAGCCTCATCAAGGGTAAAGTTCCCCCCGTCTTCTTTAATACCTATATTTTTAAGCTGCGGAAGTTTTTGTTTCAACCCTTCATAAGCGGTAAGCAAACCGTGTTGATGTTTATGATCGATGAATACGTAATCTATGCACTCTAAAAGCTCAGGATTTTGAGGAATGGATCCCATGTCCCCAAGCGCCATGGCAAATTGGGCTCCGGCCCGTCTTAATCCCAACATGATGCGCTCTTCATCGGGAGTAGGACTGTAACCGTCAGGCAGGCGGATGATCAGATACTTTTCATGAATATGATTGCGATAACGGATCCAATCCTCAGTAGGCACTGCCCGCAACATAAAACGCTGGGTTTTGGGCAAAAGCAAATGCTCAAGATTCTGTCCAAAAAGCAGATTTTGCATGAGATCTGCCATTTGCTGCGCATTTACCTCCTCAGATCCGGCAGTGTGCCCAGGAGAGAGAATGAGGTAATTGAACAAAGCCCTGCCTTTTGGGGTTGACACCGGCATGACTCCGTAAAGACAAGCACGATCACGTGCCGGCATTTCTCTGGTAAATGCTGGATTGTAAATATTCAGATCAGCCATCTTGTTTCAAAATCGTTGTTTAAGTTAATTTACTGACGACTTTTTAAGGCATCCAAAAGTTTCTGATGAATACCGCCGAAAGCACCGTTGCTCATCACCAAAACCGCAGTATCTCCGTCACAGGAAGCTACGATTTCTTTTATCAGCTTATCAAAGTCATTTTCAACTTTAATTTTTTCAGAGCTCAACTCATTTGCATTCCATTTAAGCTCTCCGCCTGAATAGATGAAACTTAAATCGGCACTGTCAAAAGCATTGCACAAAGCTTCGTGATTGGCCCCCATTCTCATGGAATTTGAACGCGGCTCAAACACAGCAATGATGCGTACTTTTTTACCCAAATGCTCTCGCAGCCCCCGTAAAGTAGCTTTCACGGCGGTGGGATGATGCGCAAAATCATCGTATACGCTAACCGTTCCTACCCTGCCTTTTAACTCCATCCTGCGCTTGGGCAATTTGAAATCAGCAAGGGCCGCAGCGGCATCCTGC
>CALBLB010000389.1 GCA_937896115.1 uncultured Succinatimonas sp. | reverse complement strand
ACGCATGCATTCAAATCGGATCTTGCCGTACTTAGGATCTTCCAACACATCCTTAAGCGGAATAAAAAGCTCATCTGGGGTACCGTCGGTATCCACACGGTTAAAGCCCATACTGATACCTATGCCGGTATCATTGGCAAAGAGATCTTTTGATGTTGTCCCCTGCTCCTGCATAAGCTCGGTTTCAATCTCAGGCTCGATTTCAGTCTGTTCGTCTGAAAAATTCCCCGCAGACTCAGAAGATCTGGCCGTATCCTCATAGAGATCTTGTACGTTATCCTGCTCTTCATCTTCTTCGTCAGTTTCACCGGCGGTTCTGACGTTATCCACCAGATCGTCAAGACTAATGCGTGATCCCAAGGTAAGATCCTGCAGGATCACCACGGGCTTAACCTCCAGATCTTCAAGATAAAGAGGTGAAAGCCACGCTTCAAGGCCCATGCGTACGTGTTCGCCGGCGATGAGATCGGCTGTATCCACTACTTCACGCAAAAGCAATGCCTTGATCTCAGGTGCCAGCGCGTCAGGATCGCTTGCGGTATACATAGGAGACGAGGTATAGGAATCTATAACGTAACCGTCGATAAACACCCCCATCAGTGCCTCTGCCAATACACGTCCTGACAGTTCCTCAGGACGTCTGTCCACGAGGAATACCTCTTCAGGCAAAGACAATAACGCACGCCCAGCTTCATCAGTGATCCTGCTTATTTCACGCGACATGAAAGCCGGGATCCAACGTATGATGAAATTCTCATCTATGGGTTCATAGATCTGAGGAATGATCGCGCCCTGCATCACGAGCTTGGTAGCCAAAAGCCAAATATCATACAAGGCTTCCATGGCTTCGGGAGCATCTTGCAAAGCATTGTGATCTATGGCTCCTGAGAACATTTTTTCAGGAGTCACGCCTGCATCTGCAAACTCATCGCCTATGTTGCAGATATGCTCGCTGAAGGCAGTTCCTGATCCTTTATTGGGGTATATGGTCCATTTTAAAGACTTGGCAAAATGTACCCTTCCCCAAGAATCAAGGCGAATTAAGTTTTCTTCCTCGTTCCACGAAGGGACATCGCGATCGGTTTTATCTTTTAACGCCGCTGCGGCTTTTTTCTGTGCTCTTACCAATACCTTTTGCAACAAGTCGCGCAACGAACTTCCGGTGTAACCTGCAGGAGAAGGAGCAAAGACTCCCAATACCGAATCCAAAAGCGGAGGAACTTCTGCAAAAGACAGTTTTCTTAAACTGTCAAGCGGCAATTTATAGGTGTTGCCCTTTCTTTGAAGCATTTGCTTCCAAGTGGGCATTTCCGTCTCTTCCACCTGTTCAAAATCGACTCCGTGTTCTTTTAGTTCTGCAACTAAATCAAAGCCTTTTAATTCAAACAAAATGAAAGGATTGGCATCTATTTCCTGACTTATCTTATAAATTACGGCTGCGATATGTTTACAAGGTACCGCCCAGTCAGGACAAGAGCAGGATACGTTCAAATCATCCCAACGCTTTGGGAAAATTGAAATTCCGCGTTTTTCTGCCAGTTCTTCTATCTTAGGATCAAGCTTGCGGGCAGAAAGACTGGCCAAAATTGCAGGAGACTGGGAGATATCCCTTACCAGTCTGTCGATATCATCTAAGGAAAAGCGCGGCAGTTTCAACTGAACAGAATAAAAAGGATCGTAATTACCTTTAACGCGGGCCTTGATAATGCCGCGATTGGTGTCGAGTTCTAACCTGAACACTTTTCCGGTATTGGCGTAAGTTTTACCTCTGGGAATACGGTTTTCATAATCTATACCGCTTAAGGCATTGAGCCAACGCTGTCCCCACCAGGTAGTTCCGTAATTTTGTGACGCCATAGTTAATACCTTGTTTGTTTTAATTGGTCTTTTGACATGAAAAAGCGGCCCAAAAGCCGCCTTGTACTGAAACGTCAATGCTTAAACATTTTTATGCGGAATGGCTTGCTGACCTTCGCAATTGGCTCTGGGAGCGTGATTTTTCTTTCCTGCAAAACCGCATAAAGTGCTGTGACATGTGGCGCAGGATAAACCTTCCATAATAGCCGCCGTAGCTTCATCTTCGGTCTTTAAAGGACGTTTGTTCAAGATCATGCCCAAAGCCATTGCCGTGACAAAAAACAAAAACATGACAAAACTGGCAAGATAAATCATAACTTCACCTCTAAAGACTTTACATAAGTCAGCATTCAACGCTGTCTTTCTCAATTATAACGTACATTAGTACTTTTCTTTCATGCACCGAAGGCATGAAAGAAATGCTTGGTGAAGAAGAAAACTCGCCACTTTGTCGAATTTCTGCAAAAAATATTTTTTCTGATATTCTGTGTATGGAAACGGACAAATACCATGAGCACGCAAACCATCTACTTTCTTACCGACGACCAGGGTAACAAAACCCATGCAGTACTGCCTATTGAGCTGTACGAATCGTTGCTCGGATTAAAAGACATGGTAAACTGCAGCGCTTCTTTAAGTCAGCACGAAATCTATACTTTCAGGATAAAAAACGTCATTGCTCAGGGATACCCTACAGGTCCTAGATCACATCCTGCTTTCGTGATCATTAAAGGATCACAAATTACCCTGCAAACCGTAGGTTCAGTACCCAAACACATCACTGAATTCAGAGACAAACTGCTTGATGAAGAAAAACTGCGTTTTGACGCTCAATCAGGATGTCTTACAACCTGTACAGATTTGGTATTAAAAAGCAGCAGCATGGCGGCAACTTTGGTGGCAGGAAACGTACGCAACGGTCTTGATGTGTGGATAAACCGCGAAGGTTTCAGTTTAAAAGATTCAGGTTACGGTGCCAAAGCACGACGTAATCACAACAAAAAAGACAAGTGAAGGTCAAAATTATGGATGATAAAAGAACCGACGGCAACAAGCCCTTATCTTTAAAGCCTCACTCCTCATCTAAAGGAGCAAAGCCTTACGCCAAAGCCAGAGGTCATTTTTCAGAAAAAAAACGTCGTTTCTCACCTGACGGTAAAACCAGATCTTCACGAGAGGAAAGTCGTTTTAACTCGGCAGAGCAACATGAAGCTCACGTACGTCATAAAGGTTTTTCTGCATTTCAGCAACGACTGGTGCTTTCCATACTGCGTTCGGTACTTGAAGATCACAAACCGCTTGACCGAGCCTATGCCCTGTGGTTTTCAAAGGTAAAGCTTGAGAGCGTTGAACAAGGCTTTATCATAAGACACATCAACGCCATGTTCAGCCGCCTATCCTTTTACG
>CALBLB010000388.1 GCA_937896115.1 uncultured Succinatimonas sp. | reverse complement strand
TGTAAATGCTTTGTTTAAACGAAGCTTCATCTGAGGCTAAAAGCAAGATCCAGGATTGATCAAAGCCTGTGCCCATGATCTTTTCAACCAGGCGATCTTCGTTGAGCAAAGCCGCAGGTAGTTGTTGTAATGACGCAGGATCGTCATTAAAGTGCAATTTTTGCCAACCGGCAATATTAGCAAGCACGAGTAACAAGATAAAGCCCAGCTTTTTTTTACCTGAGAAAAATCTTAAAAAAGAGGCACAATACTTAAGCTTGAGATCAGATCTGCCAAAATCGGCTACCTGAGGCTCGATTGTAAACACGAATACCAAAGCGGCCGAAAGTCCGGCAACGCAAAAAACCGACAATTCTTTTAAAAGAGGGAAAGGAGAGCACATCAGTACGGCGTATGCCGCCGCCGATGATAAAAAAGCAGCATACAGTTCGTTTTTTAATTTTTTTATGCTTTCACCGGCAGGCTCTAAGCAGTGAGTTTTGCGTCGCACCACGTAGTAAACGGTATAGTCGGTGCAAAGTCCTATTACACACAGCCCCAAAACCAATACCAAAGGATTGATACGGTCAAAACATAAAAATATAGCCGCGCAGGCAAAATTAAGCGAAAAAATTAAAGATAAGGCTATAAGCAGTAAAGGTTTTATGCTTTTAAATGCCAACAGGCTCAGAACGATGATCCCAATCAGCGTTACAGATCCCAAAAAGGAAAGATCCCGCGCAGCCGAGGTTGCAGCATGATCGCTGTAGAAAAATGCCGCTCGTTTTAAAACTTCGGTATGAGGATATTTCTGCTGTACGGAACAAATGCTTGCATTTACCGCTTTGACGATCTGATGAGCCGATCCTGAAAAACCGTCCTGAGTCGATTGGGCATTGATAAAAAACCAGCGTTTATTGCCGTCTTTAAAAATGATCATTCCGTTATGAATTTCAGGATGAGTCATCCCTCCGAAATCTTTAAGTTCTTCTCGTAAAAGCAACAGGGGATCATTATTGAATTCAGCCCCTGAAACCCCGCCGGTATGACTGTAAAGAGAGCTTAAGATGCGTGTTCCAAGTTTTGGTGAGAGCAAAGCTGTACGAAGTTCATTGTTTAAGAAGGCGCTTTTATGTTTTGACAGATAAGACCAGGCTTCCTTTAGGGGATCTTGATCTAGTTTTAAAGATACTTTTGAGAAAAAAGGATATTTTTCAAGCTCGTGTTTAAAATATTCTGCCGCTTCCTCTTCATTAGGAGAAGAAATAAGAAATACTGCTTCGCTGTCTAAACGCTGTAAAAAAATTTTTTCAGGCTCACTTTGACTTTCATTTGACAAAAGTGTCAGCACTGAGCTGTCAAACAGGGCAGAAGAAAATTTAAACAGGTTAAAAATACCAGTTATAAAAAAAAGCAGGCATACTAACAGGCAGGTACTGTTATTTAACGGGAAATTTTTCATGTTGCCCATGCCTTTTACCTGCAAATAAAAATCTTTATGTTAAAGTTTAAAAACACATATACTTATATATAAATATTATTCTTTGTTTTTAATATTTATATTTGAAAAAAACATGACGGTTTCATCTCCAGAAATTTTATATTTAATTTCGTTTGGAAAGATCAAACCGCGCAGTTTTATATATTCAAGTTTTACAGTACTTTCCTCACGTGGGATCAGGAGCATCTCATAACCTTGTTCGCCTAAATCATTAAATGACAATTTAAAATCTTTGAGCAACTGTTGTTGATTAAAATTGAAGATACGATCACGAATTGAATCATATATACTAAAAATTTCAGGAGAATCTTTTCGGGTATAATTTTTACTTTCCAAATCTTCAGTTTCTTCTTTTATAAGATCATCTTCAGCGGTTAATGTCATTAAAAATGGTTCAAGTTGTTTTAAAATTATCCCTTGACTGCGTGAAATAAAAAATGTTCCTTGCGTATTTAACGTTGTGTCCAGGTTATCAAGATGTTTTTCCGAAGTATATTGTGCCTGTATTTCATCTATTTGCGATAACTGAAGACTAAGGGTATTGAGGGAAGTTGCATATGCCTGTTCATAAGATCCCCAAAATAACAAACTTATGAAAATCGAAAAAAACATCAGAATACGCATTTTGGAAATTCCTTTGAAAAGATTTCCGGTAATGCATAGAGCATCTGTTTGTCAGCAACTGATAAAGCCACCTGAACGGTATAGCCGAAACAGGCTAATTCACCTTTTTCTGTATATACTTCATAGCCAATTTTCAGTCTGGCAGAAGCTTCCTCAATATATGCTTTTACCTTGATTTGACCGTCTTTTAAGGTAATAAAGCGACGATAACTGGCTTTTTGCTCAACTATGGGGTAACAGATCCCTGAATCTATCATGGTTTTATAAGTAATGCCGTGACGAGAAAGCAGCTGTTCTCTGGCCCTTTCAAAGTACTTTAAGTAACTTCCGTGCCATACCACTCCCATGGAATCGGTGTCATGCATGGAAACGGCGATCTGACAGATTTCCTCGTATTCATGAATAGCAGTGCGGCGCATTTAGTTTTCTTCCTTAATCCATGGATATTCGTAAAAATTGAACCATTCGTAGGGATGGGACAATGCATATTTTTCAAGTATTGATGCGTATTTGGCCGCGTAAAATTTGAGATCATCTTCACGATGATTGCGTCTTAAGTTCACAGTATCATCAAATTTATGAGCATAAATTCTGATTTTTTTATGCTCTTTTAAGGCAAATGCAACCACAACTTCACATTTTAAGAGCGAAGCCAAGACAAAAGGCCCCTGCGGAAAGGCACAGGTTCTTCCAAGAAAAGGTACATATATACAACGTTCACCGCCGCGTCCTTTACAAGGGGATAGTCTGTCAGCAGTCAAAGCTACGTATTCACCGTTGGCAAGACGTTCATCAAGTTCACAGGGAAGGGCCGCGGTTACCTTTTGAACGGCGATCAGATCCTGCAGGGCATCGGGAGCAAACTGCCTGGTGATCTTTAAAAAGCGTGCGGCATTGTCTGTAAATACTAAAGCAGTCACTCTGGGAAGATGACTTTTTTGGGCTAAAGCCCGTGCCGCATCAAGATTTCCAAGGTGAGAAGCCAAAATAAGCTTGCCGCGTTTACCGTGAGTGGCGAGTATTTCCTCAGCTCCCGGAGCATATTCAACCCTTTGTTTAACTTTGGTTTCATCGCTCCATAAGGACAGTTTGTCCAGCAGAGTTATGCCGAAAGACAAAAAGTGAGCAAAAGTAGATAAGCTTGAGCTGATTTTCATTCCCAGCTGTTTTTGTCTTTTGTTTACGAGTTGTAAAAATTTTTGCGAAGCCTTTTTCTGGGGAAGGGCTGTTATATAGTAGCCTGCAATGATCAGCGGTAAACACAACATGAAAAAAGATCTGCCGAAAACTTGGTAAAGTCTCATCATGATCTTCATCCCTAAAAGACCGTGCACCTCATTTAACCGCTCCCAAGAGATCGTATCTTCTGGCTTAAAAAGACTTTTTTGCAAATACAATTTGAGCAGACGATAAGGCATTTGCATGCACAACTTTGAATGCATAAGGCTGATGGCAAGGTTATCTTTTAAAGCGTCAAAGTTTGAGATCCCGTCCTGAGGATAGGTAACCGGGCTTTTTAGGAAATGCGTTTTAGTGCCGCGCCAAAAGAGTCTTACCATGATCTCAGTGTCAAAATCCATGCGCATTCCGGGATGTTCCTGTTCAATACATGAGATCAATTCTTTTAGAGGGGAAATTCGAAAACCGCACATGCTGTCTTTGAGATTAAAGGACAAGGTTTCCACCCAAACCCAAAAGTGCGTGATATAGCGTCCGTAGAGTCTGGATTTGGGAATGGATTGATCGTAAACAGGTTGAGCTGAGATCAGATCATGAGGGTACTTATTTGAAAGAGAGATAAGTTTTTCAAGATCTGCTAAACAATGCTGACCGTCGGCATCTATCTGAATAATATAGGTAAATTTATCAGTTAAAGCTTGTTTTGCCCCGGCATATACGGCCGCCCCTTTACCGCTGTTTTTCTTTAAAGAAATAAGGGCAACGTTGTTTGCTTGTGTAACCTCACATAAAAGTTTTTTTTCTTCCGCGTCGTTTCCGTCATCCACGACATAAATTTTCAATTTGTAAACTGCAAGCGCTTTTAATACTGCTTTTAGGGCATGACCGTGACGGTAACAGGGAATGACGACGGCATAATCTTTATTCACGATTATTTATCCTTATAATTTATTTTGCCGTTGCTTGAAACTATGACATTATCTTTATCCAGTCTTGAATATTCAAATTTTACCGTCTTTTTACCATTTAAACATTGCAGTTCAAGATATAAACAAATCTTGTCATTAGGGATCAGCGGCTTAATAAATTTTATTGCCGGGGCCCCGCTAATATAGTGCTCCGACTTAAAAAGATAGTTATCAGCAAGCTTTTGTACCCACAGGAGTTGTATGACTCCCGGCAACAAAGGCTGAGCTCTGAAATGACCGCAAAACCAAGGCA
>CALBLB010000387.1 GCA_937896115.1 uncultured Succinatimonas sp. | reverse complement strand
CTTTTTTTCCATAAAGCATACTTGACCTGACCAGAACATTCTTCCCGCACAACCTCATAGTCAGATACGACAAGAGAGCGACCGGCATTCATCTCTACATAAATTAAAGAGTTTTCATCAACTAATTGCCTATCTTTGAGTATATTTAGACAATCTTTCAACAGATCACTGCTGTAAGGGGGATCTAAAAATACTAAATCGAATCTTCCGGTTGCTTGTTTTAAATAAGCCCGTGCATCCTGATTAATTACTTTTATACTTTTCCCAAATTTACTTACTTCTGAAGACAACAACTGCGCATTTACTGCGTTCAACTCCACCAAAATTACCTCTGAAGCGCCACGAGACAACGACTCTATTCCCAATGCACCGCTTCCTGCAAACAGATCTAAAACCCTTACGTTCTGACATTTTCCTTCAAGCCATGAAAAAATTGTTTCTCTAATTCTGTCAGGTGTCGGTCTAAGTCCATTAGCTTCTCCAACAATCAGCATTGTTCCCTTGAATTTACCACCTATAATCCTTACTTTATGTTCATTGGTGTATTTTTTCATAATTCATTCCGCAAAATTTGTTCACCATTTACAGCTACTACTGTAGTAATACGTGCTTAAAAAAATCAGTTGTCAGTTTTGCCAAATCAACCAGACGGACAAAACGAGTACAATGTGGTCGGTAAACTTACGACATCAAGCATAAGCCTTTTCACTAATTTTCGCAGGCCCATCATGAGCAAAGGTTTTTTTAATTTTTTCAAGAAAAAATCCTCAACCATATCTACTGATGCCAAGACAAACGATTCGGACATTTCAGAACAACAGTCAGACATCCAAAATAACCATACAGATATAACTTACACAAGTGACGAATCAGCAAAACAAGCTAATGAATTATCTAATTTGTATGCCTCTGGTAACTGTAAAAAAGATACTATCCAAACAACTGATTCAGACAAAGATCATCAGATAAAACCTCAACAAAGCAAAAATAAAATTTCCTTTTTTGAAAGGCTTAAAAGAACGCGCGAAAATTTGGCCTATGGTCTTGAAGCCATGATCAAAGGAAAACAGATTAGCGAAGAACTGTACGAAGATCTGGAAACAGCTCTGCTTACCGCAGATCTGGGTGTTGATACTACTGAAAAAGTGATCTCCAAATTGCGTGAACATTCAAAATTAAGAGATTTACACGACGCAGGAGCTCTCAAAAATAATCTAAAACAGATACTTTGTGAATTGTTGCAACCCTGTGCTCAACCTCTTGATACAGAAAAACACAATGATTGCCCTTATGTCATCCTGATGGTAGGTGTCAACGGAGCAGGAAAAACCACTACAATCGGTAAATTAGCCCTTAAATTCATGTCTCAGGGTAAAAAAGTCATGTTGGCAGCCGGTGACACATTCAGAGCAGCCGCAGTAGAGCAATTGAGCAAATGGGGAGAACGTACCGGTGTACCCGTGATATCCCAACCTACAGGCTCTGACAGTGCTTCAGTAATTTTCGATGCTTTAACTGCAGCCAAAGCCAGAAAATGTGACGTATTGATCTGTGATACCGCAGGGAGATTACAAAATAAAGATAATCTGATGGAAGAACTCAAAAAGATTGTCAGAGTCATGAAGAAGAACGATGCTCATGTTCCTGACGAGGTTATGCTTGTGCTTGATGCAACAACCGGTCAAAATGCCGTCTCTCAAACAAAACTTTTTAATGAAGCAGTTAAGATCACCGGGATCACAATTACCAAACTTGACGGTACCGCCAAAGGAGGCGTTGTATTTGCTTTAGCCGATCATTTTGGCATTCCATTACGCTTTATCGGTATAGGAGAAAAAACAGAAGATCTGCGTGAATTTGAGGTTGAATCTTTTGTAGACGCCTTACTTGGCTAACCATTTTTTAGATGTCAATCACACACATGACAAAAACTGCAATTTCAGCTGGTGATCAAAATCAGTCATCACAGCAACAGATGATGTTACTTCCGGTAGGAGATCTTAATTCCTACATAAGCGGGATCAACAAAATCCCAATGTTGGAAGAAGAAGACGAACGATCTCTTGCCAGAAGACTTAAAGACTACGGAGATATTGAGGCCGCACGAAAGCTAGTGCTTTCACATTTAAGATTGGTTGTTAGTATAGCCAGAGGATATTCTGGTTACGGGCTTCCCATTGCAGACTTAATTCAGGAAGGGAATATAGGTCTTATGAAAGCCGTAAAACACTTTGATCCGGATGTAGGCGGAAGGTTAGCTGCTTTTGCAGTACATTGGATCAAAGCAGAAATACATGACTACGTTATAAAAAACTGGCGCATGGTCAAAGTGGCTACAACTAAAGCCCAACGCAAGCTCTTCTTTAAATTGAGGCAAAACAAAAAGCACCTAGGATGGTTCACTACTCAAGAACGTAATCAAGTAGCCAACGATCTTGAAGTCAGTCCTAAAGATGTTGCAGAAATGGAAACCAGACTTTCCGGACAGGATGTTGCTTTTGATGCTGATACTGATGACTCTTCTGATAAGGACTCTTTTGCCCCTGCCGCTTATCTTGAAGATGAAAGTTCTAATTTTGCCAAAAGTTTTGAAGACCGCAATTACCAATCTTTTGAATTGGAAAAGCTTGGAATGGCTATGCAACAGCTTGATGAGCGTACCAGAACAGTGATACAGAAACGATGGCTGGATGAAAACAAAAACACTTTACAAGAATTAGCAGCACAACTGCATATTTCAGTTGAAAGAGTACGTCAAATAGAACTCGCCGGTATGAAAAAACTTAAGAGCTTTATGATAAATCAAGGGGTCAACGACAACCCACCCTCTCTTGAAAACAAGACAACCTCTAAATAATAAAACCGGATATTTTAATATCCGGTTTCAATCATGTCATGATAGCTTAATTTTACATTATCACTATCAACGTCTGTTTCTGGCGATTTCCACTACTTTTAGTCTTGCCATAGCATCAGCAAGACGAGCAAGTGCAGTATTGTAATCGACATCACCGCTTGAATGCTTGTTAATAGCCTCTTTAGCTGCATTCATAGCTTCTTTGGCTTTAGCCTCATCGATGTCATCAGCTCTTAACGCTGTGTCTGCAAGAATGGTAGTAACCTCAGGCTGAACCTCAAGCACACCACCAGCCAAGTAGATCTGATCTTCCTTGTCATTTTCATCAACCAGCGTAACCAAACCGGTTTTTATAGTAGTTAATAAAGGGGTATGGCCGAAGCGTATCCCCAATTCACCTTCACTACCGGTTACTCGCACTGATTTAACCTTGCCAGAATACAGGCTGCCTTCGGCACTTACCACTTCCAAAGCGAATGCAAACGTGTCCATACGCAGCCTCCGTACCTTTACAGGTTCTTAGCCTTTTCAACAGCTTCCTCAATGGTACCGACCATATAGAAAGCCTGTTCCGGCAGATTATCGTAATCGCCGTTAATAATTCCCTTAAAGCCTCTAATAGTATCTTTAAGAGAAACATATTTACCGGGAGTGCCTGTAAACACTTCTGCAACAGAGAACGGCTGAGACAAGAAACGTTGGATCTTACGAGCACGAGCTACTGTAAGTTTATCTTCTTCTGACAACTCGTCCATACCAAGGATCGCAATAATATCTTTCAGTTCCTGATAGCGTTGCAATACAGTCTGGACACCACGAGCGACTTCATAATGCTCTTTTCCGACCACAAAAGGATCTAACTGACGTGATGTAGAAGCCAAAGGATCTACTGCAGGATAAATACCTAATGCAGCAATCTGACGCGACAAAACAATTGTTGCATCCAAATGAGCGAATGTGGTTGCAGGGCTTGGATCAGTCAAATCGTCAGCAGGCACATAAACAGCTTGTACAGAAGTAATGGAACCTTTCTTCGTTGAAGTAATACGCTCCTGAAGACTTCCCATTTCCTCTGCCAGAGTAGGCTGATAACCAACAGCTGAAGGCATACGACCCAGCAAAGCTGATACTTCGGTTCCTGCAAGGGTATAACGATAGATGTTATCGATAAATAACAACACATCCATACCCTCATCGCGGAATTTTTCAGCTACAGTCAAGCCGGTAAGGGCAACACGCAAACGGTTCCCCGGAGGTTCATTCATCTGTCCATAAACCATTGATACCTTATCAAGTACCTTGGCTGCTTCCATCTCATGATAGAAGTCATTACCTTCACGGGTTCTTTCACCAACACCGGTAAATACGGACAAACCTGAGTGAGCAGTAGCAATGTTATTGATCAGCTCCATCATGGTAACGGTTTTACCGACACCGGCACCACCGAATAGACCAACTTTTCCGCCCTTGGCAAAAGGACAAATAAGATCCATAACCTTAATGCCGGTTTCCAGGATCTCAGTAGTAGAAGACTGTTCTGCGTACGAAGGAGCAGCACGATGGATAGACCAATCTTCTTTCTCGTTGATAGGACCTCTTTCATCAACAGGCTGTCCCAGCACGTTCATGATACGTCCAAGCGTTTCACGACCAACAGGAACTTTGATGCTGTCACCGGTATTCACTGCTGTGAGACCGCGACTTAAACCGTCAGAAGATCCCATGGCGATGCAACGTACAACACCACCACCTATTTGTTGCTGAACTTCAAGAACAATTTCTGCTCTGTCGCCTTCAGCAGCTATTTTCAAGGCATCGAAGAGTTCAGGGATTTCCTCTTCCTTAAACTCCACATCCACCACGGCGCCGATGATCTGTACTACCGTACCTTTCTTCCCAGCGCGATTAGCAGTTTCTGCCATTTTTTTTTCCTCAATTAACCTTTAGACCGCAGCTGCACCGGACACGATGTCGTTTAACTCCATCGTAATGCTTGACTGGCGAGCCTTGTTGTACTCAAGTTGCAAATCACTCACTAGCGTTTCAGCGTTGTCTGTTGCCGCTTTCATGGCTACCATGCGGGCCGACTGTTCAGACGCAAGGTTTTCAAGTACTGCCTGATACACCATCTGCTGAATATAGCGATCTAACACTACATCCAAAATAGACTCTGGATCCGGTTCGTACAGGTAATCCCAATGATGTGAGGCAACCTTGTCATCATCAGTCTTCTTCAAGGGAAGCAATTGCGGCAAACTCGGTACCTGAACCATGGTATTTTTGAAGCGATTAAACGCCAAATAAACAGCATCAATTTCTTGCTTCAAAAAAGCATCAGTCATTACCTTGATGGCACCGACAAGCTTTTCAGGAGAAGGGTTATCACCAAATCCACTGTGTGAAGCTACAACTTCAACTCCGCTTTTGACGAAAAAGCTTCCGGCTTTCGATCCGAGCAATACTACCTTAACACCAATATTTTTCTTCTTGAATTCATCTATCTTATGGATGATCTGACGAAACAAATTGATATTAAGACCTCCGCACAACCCGCGATCAGTAGAAACAATCACAAAACCGACATTCTTAACAGGTCTTTCAACCATATAAGGATGACGGAATTCGCTGTGACTGGCCGCAATATGTCCGATAATGCGCAATAAACCTGCCGAATAAGGCCGGCTTTGGCTCATCTTATCCTGAGCTCTGCGCATTTTGGAAGCAGCTACCATCTGCATGGCACTAGTGATCTTTTGTGTATTTTGCACACTGGCGATCTTAGTGCGTATTTCCTTTGCTCCGGCCATGTAAGCTCCTAATAAGCCTGAGTCGACTTAAACTCTGACACAATGTTGCTCAAAGTCTTGACGATCTCATCGTTATAATCGGGCTTCTCGTCTATTCCCTTAAGAACTTCCTCATACTTGCTATGAGCAAAACTCAAAAGTCCTGATTCAAACGAGGCAATCTTCTTGAGTTCAACATCTTCAAGGAATCCACGCTCAGCGGCAAAAATAACCAAAGCCTGTTCTGCAACGGTCAAAGGTGCATACTGATTTTGCTTCATCAACTCAGTCACTTTCTGACCATGATTCAGCTGTTTTCTGGTGCTTTCATCAAGATCTGATGAGAACTGAGCAAAAGCAGCCAACTCACGGTATTGAGCCAATGCAGTACGAATACCGCCGGAAAGTTTCTTGATCACCTTAGTCTGGGCAGATCCGCCTACACGAGAAACTGAAATACCAGGATCAACAGCCGGTCTTACACCTGAGTTAAATAAACTGGTAGTCAAGAAGATCTGTCCGTCGGTAATAGAAATAACATTTGTCGGAATAAATGCCGACACGTCACCTGCCTGAGTTTCAATGATAGGCAAAGCGGTCAAGGAACCGGTCTTTCCTACAACCTTCCCGCCTGACTTTTTCTCCAAATACTCAGCATTTACTCGAGATGCTCTCTCCAGCAGTCTTGAATGCAAATAGAAAACATCACCAGGGAAAGCTTCACGCCCAGGGGGACGACGCAGAAGCAGGGAAATCTGACGGTAAGCCACGGCATGTTTGGACAAATCATCATAAACAATCAGGGCATCTTCACCTTGATCCATGAAATATTCGCCCATAGCGCATCCTGAATAAGGTGCGATATATTGCAATGCAGCAGTATCAGCAGCTGAAGCCACAACCACGATGGTGTTATCCAATGCTCCCATATCGGAAAGCTTTCTTACCACTCCGGCAATAGTAGAGGCTTTCTGCCCTATAGCTACGTAGATACAACGTACGCCATATTTTTTCTGGTTGATGATTGTATCTATGGCCAAAGCAGTTTTACCGGTTTGACGATCGCCAATGATCAGTTCTCGTTGGCCGCGACCAATGGGGATCATCGAGTCAACAGCTTTGTATCCTGTCTGAATAGGCTGATTTACGCCCTGTCTGGCAATAACACCCGGAGCAATTTTTTCAACAGGATAAAATCCGTCTGAAGCAATGGGACCATTGCCATCTATAGGCTCACCCAAAGCATTAACTACACGGCCCAATAAAGCATTGCCAACAGGCACATTTAAAATTCTACCTGTGCTGTGAACCTTCATGCCTTCCGATAGAGAAGTATAAGGTCCGAGCACAATAGCACCTACAGAATCACGCTCTAGATTTAATGCAAGACCATAAAGATCATTACCAAAATCGAGCATTTCTCCCTGCATCACATTGGCTAAACCATGAATTCTGGCAATACCGTCGTTTAAAGAAACGATAACGCCTTCATCCCTGGCCTCAGTCACAACTTTGAATTGCTTGATCCTTTCTTTAATCAGATCAGCAATTTCAGTTGAATTAAGTTGCATTATCCATCCCCTTGATTATCTGAGGGTTGAAGACAGGTTTATCAAACCTGTCTTTATACTAGCATCAATGACTTTGTCACCAATCTTGAGCACAGCTCCACCAATCAGAGTCGAATCAAGATGTTGCTCCAAATCAATAGTGCAGTTATATTTTTCAAAAAGCTTTTTCTTCAGAGCTTCGAGATCGGCTTCGGCATAACGACGGGCTGAGGTTAGATGCACGGTCAACACTCTATCGTGTTTAGCCTTTAGTCTGCAGAACTCGTCGTAGATTTCCGGAAGAACCTCAAGCCTGCCGTTGGCAGCCAACAATTTAATGAAATTTTCCCCTGCGGCATCAATAATCCCAGCAAGCAATTTCACAAAACATTTGGATGCGTCGTCAGGGCTCGATGAATTCTTCAAAAATCCCAAATAGAAAGGATCTTTGACGGCTTCAGACATGGCACAAAGCTCAGTCTGCCATTTGTCGAAGGATTTTTCTTCTGAAGCCAAACCAAATACGGCTTCCGCATAAGGTCTAGCAACAGTCAAATTCTCAGCCATTACTGCTCATCCCTTCCTAGATAGATTTTTCAATCTGCTCAAGAGCAGTTTTATCAGTATGCGAATCAGCCTGCTCACTCAAAATTTTTGCAGCTCCGGCAACAGCTAACGCAGCAATCTGAGTTCTTAACTCTTCCTGCGCTTTATTGCGCTCTGCTTCAATCTCATTTTGAGCTTGTTGAAGAATTTTCGCTTTTTCTTCAAGAGCCTCAGTTGCAGCTTTGTCGATAATTTCGGCTCGCTGTTTCTGAGCTTCATCAACAATTTTCTGAGCCTGAGCTTTTGCTTCCTGCAAAGCTTCTTTGGCTCCGTTATTGGCCAACTCTAAGTTCTTTTTTGCTTTTTCAGCATTGGAAAGACCGTCAGCAATTTCCTTCTGCCTTTTTTCTATAGCATTGATCAAAGGCGGCCACACATACTTCATACATATAACCGCAAAGATCAGGAACGCAACTGCCTGTCCTAAAAAAGTGGCATTGATTTCCAAAGTGAAACGCTCCGCTTATTCTTTAAAGACGTCAGGTTTCAGGCTACGGCAAACATCACGTACATACCAAGACCGACAGCGATCATAGGAATTGCGTCAACCAAGCCCATTACAATGAAGAACTGGGTACGAAGTAAAGAGAGCAAATCAGGCTGTCTTGCCGCACCCTCGATAAATTTTCCGCCCAAAAGACCGATGCCGATGGCACCGCCGATAGCGGCTAATCCCATCATCAGGCCTGCAGCGAGGTAAAGCATGGTTGCGTCCATTTTATATCTCCTTGTAAAACAATGAACTACTCTTCATCTTCACTGGCCATTGACAGATAAACAATGGTCAGAACCATGAAAATAAATGCCTGCAATGTCACAATCAAAATATGGAACAAAGCCCAAGGCACATTCAATACCCATTGAATCCACCACAAAGGGAGGAGTGCAATAAGTATAAAAATCATCTCTCCAGCATACATATTGCCGAAAAGTCGAAGCCCCAAAGAAATAGGTTTGGATAAAAGGGAAACACCCTCTAGTATGAAATTAACAGGTATAAAAGCCCAGTGATTGAAAGGATGTAGCGTGATACTCTTTAAAAAGCCTTTTACTCCGATATTTTTAAACGAAAATACAAAGATAAGGCAAAAAACAGCTACAGCCATGGATAACGTAATATTCACATCAGCTGAAGGTACAACTCTGAGGAAAGGTATACCGATCCCTTTAGCAGATTCAGGCAACAGATCTATAGGGAGGAGATCCATAAGGTTCATCAGGAAGATCCAAGCGAAAACTGTAAGCGATAACGGTGCTATCAACTTACTCTTACGCTTAAAAATACCGGAAACCATATCCCTGACCATACAGAAGATCATTTCAATAAAACATTGGAACTTTCCTGGGACACCGCTCTTGGTTCGTTTTGAAGCATAACGGAACAGCACCAAAAACAAAATTCCTAAAATAACGGTTATACCAAGAGAATCAAGATTCACCGTATAAGGGTTAAAAATATTTGATGCTTTAGCTTCTGGTAACACACCAACACAAGTCCCCTGTCCTAGATCTGACAAGTAACATTTTTGCGTTGCTACAGTCTTTAAACAATTTGACGCATCAGAATTGACTAAACAAGCTTGATAAGCCTGCTGATCGCTCGGTTTTACACTATCTACAACCGAAAGATCGCGTAGATCAACTTGAAGGAAGTGCAGATGATGCGAAATATACTCTTGAGAATGACTCTCTGACATAAACTCGGCACCTTATAGGCTTTCAAAAGCCTTGTTGACGACGGATACGAAAACAGATGCGGAAAATCTGTGTTTTGACGCATCCTACGTTTGTTAAATTTTCAGATGAAATTACGACAATTAAATTTTATTGTCAAAAACTGTTAGCTATAACTTTCTTGAATATATTACAAATGCAAGAATATTTTTTATTATAATTAACAATACAAAATCTGAAATAAATAAAATTTCTTCTATTTTTACGAATTTAAAATAAAATACAAGTAATAATACAAGTACCATGTACTTTAGAACAACTCCGTACACAGCGTCGTAAATTACTGTATTAACAGTATTTTTATTGTTATCGTGCCTATGTGCGTAATACCATCCTATAAAACTAGATACAGAAAAAACAAAAATGGCATACAAAGATGCAGAAAGTGAGAGGAACAACCTAGTTTTAAAAAAAAACGCATAAACAAAGGCTAACCCCAACACAACAACATAGATAAATAAATAAGGGCGTAAGGCTTTTAACATCTTTTGTTGTCTTATTGCAAAATATTATCGAAATTCTTTTAATATTTTTGCACTATTTTGGTGATTTTCTGTAATACAAGATCGTTATTTTTCAAGCAAATGCTTTAATCTAGCAAATTCTTCAGGGGATGAATACGCTATCGTAAGTTTTCCTTTATTTTCATTACCGCCAAGCTTGATCTTCAAACCTGAAAAAAATTTAGACAAAATGCCTTCAAACTCACAAAGACTCTGAGGTTTTACAGTCTTTTTTACAGACTGTTCCTGTTCATCTGTGCCCTTTTCCTTTATATCTTTTACAAAATCTTCTGTCTGTCGAACAGTCAATTGTTTTTTAACAACTACTTCGGCAGCTTTTAACTGTAAATTTCCTTCAAGTCCCAATAAAACTTTTGCATGCCCTAAATCCAATTGCCCGGAACCTACCATCTCTTTCACGGCTGGCTCTAATTTATTTATTCGCAAAATATTAGTTACTGAAGATCTGGACTTTCCCAAAGTTTTCGCCAAATCTTGTTGACTCATGCCACATTCATTCAACATCTGTTCCAATGCTGAAGCCTGTTCCAAAGGATTTAGATCTTCACGCTGGATGTTTTCTACTAATGCTATTGCATAAGCATCATTTTTTGCCAGATCACGTACAAAACAAGGAACTTTTTTTAACCCAGCTTCTTTACAAGCCCGATAGCGACGTTCTCCGCAAATAATCTCATATTTTCCTGAACTATCGTTGGCCTTTTTTACGATCAAAGGTTCAAGTACGCCATGTTCACGTATTGAATTTGCAAGCTCGACAATCCCCGGATCATCAAATGTACGCCGCGGTTGATAGATTGAAGCTTGTAACAGATCAATACTTAATTCTGTTACCGCATTAACATCATGAATAATCTTATTTTCTTCAGATTTTTCGATATCATACTGTTCTTGCTTAAGTTCTTTGGCTTTTCTGCTTTCACTTAAAAGCGATCCCAACCCTCGACCTAAAGGCATTGTAAGCTCCTTGTTCGTATATTACCTTCAAGATAAAATCGGCAATTCTCCAGATAGTCCTTGTGAAACTATCTACTTCTTCTTACTTACAGATTCACCGTTTCTTTCTATTACTTCTGCGGCCAATGCCATATATGCCTTTGTACCGCTTGACGATTTATCGTAATACATAGCAGGCTTTCCATAACTTGGAGCCTCTGCCAATCTCACATTTCTTGGAATAATTGTCTCGTACACCAAACTTCCAAAGTTATTTTTCAACTCATCCGATACATCCGATGACAAGCGATTGCGGTTGTCAAACATCGTTCTTAAAATCCCTTCAATTTTCAATTCAGGATTCACGGCATGAGCTAATTGATCCACTGTATCAATTAGCAATGTAAGACCTTCCAATGCAAAATACTCACATTGGAGCGGGACAATAATCGAATCAGCAGCGCACATAGCATTGACTGTCAAAAGATTTAAAGAAGGGGGACAGTCGATAAAAATGAAATCGTAATTATCTTTGATAGGTTTTAATGCGTTTTTAAGACGGTATTCACGACCATAATAATCAAGTAACTTTACTTCAGCTGCTGTCAAATCTTCATTGGCTGGAAGTAAATGAAATGAGCCTGTATTTTCTTTGATCAGGACCTCCTCAGCATCCAGGTCATCTATCAACACTTGGCATACAGTTTTTCTCAATTCAAACTTATTTACCCCTGAAGCCATGGTAGCATTTCCCTGCGGATCACAATCAACTACCAATACACGTTTCTTTAATGCAGCTAAAGATGCAGCCAAATTTACACAGGTAGTAGTCTTACCTACTCCTCCTTTCTGATTGGCGATGGCTATAGTTTTTACCATTTTTTTATTCCTGTTTAGTGTTGCGTAAAGACATTACTACAGCTTGTCTTGTGGCATTAAGTCCAGGGACGTTTAACTTTTCAATTCTATCTATAACAACATCTTTTGGAACATTACCAAGTTCTTCGTCAGAAAGATTAGCTTTCATGGCAACGAACTTGCCCTCAGATGTCAGCAAATCGCGGCACCAATTTACAATCTTATCTAAAGGAGCAAAAGCGCGGCTTACTATACAATCAAAAAGTTCTTCTGGTTGCAATTCTTCACAACGACCATTAACTGGTGTGACGTTACCCAGTTTTAGTACGGCTACAGCATTTTTTACAAAAGAGATTTTTTTTGATACAGAATCAATCAAAGTGAACTTAATCTCTGGATGCAAAATCGCCAATACCAAACCAGGAAAGCCTGGTCCTGTTCCCACATCAGCAATGTTGTTCCCATATATGCAAGGCTCTACACTAATACTGTCGATTATATGCAGAACAACCATGTCTTCAGGATTTCTGACAGCAGTAAGATTTAAAGCTTTATTCCATTGATACAATAAACTTATCAGCGTTGTCATCTGCTCTACTTTTAAGTCACTTATTGCTACATGACACGAAGATTGTCCCCATAAAAGGCGGATTTTTTCTTTGATAGCCTCTGCAGGAAAAGTCTGGTCTATATTTTTTGTTTTCATCTCTGCCCCAATAATCCTAATTTCTTAAGATGTACTAGCAAAATAGAAATAGCTGCAGGAGTAACCCCTGAAATTCTTGACGCCATACCTATAGTTTCTGGCTTAAATTGGTTAAGTTTCTGCGCAACTTCTTTTGATAAAGCAGGAATAGACGAATAATCGAAGTTCAAAGGTAACAATGTGTTTTCATTGCTACGATTTTTCTTTATATCGTCCAACTCACGTTTCAAATATCCTTGGTACTTAACTTGAATTTCAACCTGTTCTGCAGCCTGGGGATCTGATGCCAACGGCTCAAGGCCTGCTGCTTTAATTAAGGATTCATACCTTACCTCTGGTCTTCTCAACAATTCCTCAAGACTCTGCTCTTGTGACATGGGATTATTCAAGATCTCGCTTATACTTTTTCCTTGTTCTGCTGAGGGTTTCACAAGATAAGATCTAAGACGATTTCTCTCAAGCTCAATTTCTTTTTCTTTTTTCTCAAACCTTATCCACCGTTCATCGGAAATAACACCTAATTCTCTGGCCTTAGGAGTCAATCTTTCATCAGCATTGTCTTCTCTTAAGATCAAGCGATGTTCAGCTCTCGATGTAAACATGCGATACGGCTCTTTGGTACCGAGAGTACAAAGATCATCCATCAATACTCCTACATAAGCCTGTTCACGTCCTGGGAACCAAGGATTTAACCCTTTCACAAAAAGTCCTGCATTTATTCCTGCCAAAAGACCTTGAGCTGCGGCCTCTTCATATCCAGTTGTACCGTTGATCTGTCCGGCCAAAAATAATCCCGGGACAATTTTCGATTGCATCGACACTGATAATTCCCGAGGATCATAAAAATCGTATTCAATAGCATACCCAGGTCTTGCTATAACAGCATTCTCCAACCCTTCAATTGAATGGATAAAGGCTTCCTGTACATCAAATGGGAGAGAAGTAGAGATGCCGTTCGGATAGACCAAAGGTGAAGTCAAACCTTCAGGCTCTATAAAGATCTTGTGCGATGTTCTGTCCGGATATCTTACTATCTTGTCTTCAATAGACGGACAATAGCGCGGACCGACACTGTGAATCACTCCTGAATACAGAGGAGATCTGTCCAATCCACCACGAATAATTTCATGAGTCTTTTCGTTTGTTCTGGTAATAAAACAAGGTACCTGCTTAGGATGGATATCTTGAGAATGCATAAATGAAAAAACAGGTTGCGGATGTTCTGGTTCCTGTCTTTGCATTTTTGAATAGTCAATACTGTCAGCATAAATTCTCGCCGGTGTACCTGTTTTTAGTCGTCCTACCTTTAGCCCCAATTCCTTTAAATTTTCAGCCAAAGCAACAGACGCAGGATCTCCTGCACGTCCTCCGCTGTAATGATCCAGTCCTATATGAATAAGGCCGTTTAAAAATGTACCAGCACAAATAATTACGGCTTTTGCAAAAAAATCGATGCCTCCAGCCGTTTTAACTCCGCACACAGTACCATCTTTAAAAATCACAGCCGTACATGGTTGTTGAAAAACAGTCAAATTAGGATACGAAGATAGAGTTTGTCTTATTACTTGCTTATAAAGATGGCGATCTGTCTGAGCTCTCGTAGCTCTTACAGCTGGTCCTTTTGAGGAATTTAAGGAACGGAACTGAATGCCAGCTTGATCAATAGCTCCAGGGCACACACCGCCCATTGCATCTACTTCTTTTAGTAAATGACCTTTTCCTATACCGCCAAAAGCCGGGTTGCATGACATTTCTCCGACTGTTTCAAGGTTGTGTGTTAAAAGCAATGTTTTGCATTTCATTCTGGCACTGGCTGCAGCAGCTTCAATGCCTGCATGACCGGCACCGATAACGATAACGTCAAAAATTCTCAGCGGATTCATTAGTAAGCCTTAAGAAGATCCTTTCTTATAGCAAGGATAGATTGTATTTGGTGTTAGTGGCAGTTAAGTCTCTTTCACCGACGTTTGTTGAAAAATTAGAACTAATAATTAATAAATATAGAAAATATTAATTATTAATATAATTTTTTATTATTGTTATTATTAGTTATGCAAAAACAGACGAAAAATCAAAAAAACATATCTAAAACAACACGTTAATATCTGACTAATTCTGTTGTGAGTTGGTGCAATATTGTTTGAGTTCAGTGGAAAAATACCAACTTCTAAACAGTATAAAAACTTTTCGTATTTTCTCCAACATTACGCGACAGCAGATCCCTTGACTCTCAACAGCTTAATCACAGTTTTTGTATGCAATTTTAGCAAAGATGCAAACATTGATTTCTCATGATGATGATTCATTCAGATGTAAAAAAAGCCTGAGCATCATCAGGACGTCAGGCTTAATCTTTGGGATAAACAGGCTAAAGCTTCTGATTAGACTCGTTTCTTGAATTCATTGGTACGAGTATCGATTTCGATCTTGTCCCCGGTCTTGACAAAGTCAGGAACAGAGATGGTATAACCGGTACCGGCTAATCTGGCAGGTTTGGTAACCTTACCAGACGTATCACCGCGAACTGCAGGTTCAGTGTACTCAACTTCACGAACGATGCTGATCGGCAGTTCAACACTGATAGCCTTACCATTATAGAAAGTGACCTGACAAACGTCTTCCATGCCATCGATAAGGTAGTTCAGCACATCACCCATGTTGTCCTTATCAACGTCATACTGGTTAAATTCTTCATCCATGAACACATAGAAAGGATCATTGAGGTATGAATAGGTGCAATCTTTGTGTTCAAGAACGACGTCTTCAAGACGATCATCGGCACGAAATACTTTTTCTGTACCGGCGTTGGAGAGCAAGCTCTTCAGTTTCATTTTGACTACGGCGGCGTTACGACCAGATTTGCTGTATTCTGCCTTTTGGACAACCATAGGATTGCCGTCGACCATGATCACATTGCCGGCACGTACTTCTTGAGCTAACTTCATTTGATAAACCTTTTTTTGTTTAAAGTATAAACAAACCCCTTTCTCTAAGAGGTGATAACTGTGTACTGCTAAAATCAGCTGTTCTTTCTTCACAACTGAAATGCTGACGCGATATTTTAGCAGATACAAGCGTTTTTTTACAGTGTGCTGACAATTGATTGCACGTATGTTCTACAGATTATTCAACAGAAAAAAATGTTGATAATTAAGAATTTTTTGAAGTTATAAAATTTATAAATTTTATAAGGTTGTCGGTAAGTGAACCTAGTTTTATCAGGTGCAACGACCATTTATCACATACCTGTTTCCACTTTGGTAAAAATTCAAGCAACGGTGGGAGATGTTGTTTAGTTTCTACTCCGTTATATTCAAGGTTAAAAGTACGTATTATCTCTATATCGTGTTGATACTCAGGTAGATATTCCGACATTCTGTCAAAAAGAGAATTAAGTTTGGTTATATGAGCTTGCTCACTTTGAGGATAAATATGCCATAAAAAAGGTTTTCCACATAACATAGCTCTGACCACTGATTCTTCCCCTCGTACGCAATTTAAATCAGATGAAAGCAGGATCTCGTCATATTCGTTCTGATTGCACATAGCGACAGCTTTAAGTTCTAAGTTTCCTGATATATGTTGATCCCCTGGTTTTAGATTGAGATTCAGAATATTGTTGACGTTATCCAAGGCCAGACCTTTAAACACTGTGATTTTTACACCAGCCTTAGCTTTCAAAAGATTATTGATAATTTTTGTAATATTATGATTTTTATATGAAAAAAGCGAAACATTGATTTTCGTTTGTTGATGAATATGTTCCTCTAACGATCTTTTTTTATTCAATAACTTTTGTTCGAAAATCAAACCACCGGTTTTGTTGCTAAACCCAGGAAAGAAAAAATAGCTGTTAAGACCGTCTGCAGAGGATGACAATCCATGACAGTCTTCTGCGAATTTTTCTGCTGTTAGGTATTCGAGTTCTATAACCAGTGAACGGTTTTCCCGTAGTTTTTTATTTAGTATATCTGGCAGGCGGCATGAGAATGCCTCAATTACAATGTCTGATGGTTGGTAGGACTCGCAGACAGGCCATGTTGAAATTTTCAGCAGTTGGTTTGAAAGATCTTGTCTGTCCGTAATGGTATAGAGCGTTTCTAGATTATTACAAAAAAGACGAACCTCTATATCTTTTTCACTTAAAGTGCGGGCAAGTCTCAGGCTGAAGCCTGCATCACCGTAGTTGTCTATCACATCGCAAAAGATATCGTACTTTTTGTAGTTCACCTTCCCAAGACCTCCTGATGACTGGTTAGAGAAAAATATTTTTTATGTGAATTTATGTGAAAAATTATGAGTTTTTAGCAGTGTCAAGATAGCTTATAAATTTTATGGAGCTTGTAAATACACAGGCTTTTTCGCATAATGTTTCGGGACTTTTGTGATTAAATTATTATATTGATTTATATATAGATTTTTTATAAATTTTACAGCTTGAAGGGGGAGCATTTAAAGCGATGATTCGTTTCATAATGAAGAGGGATGGGAGAAAAGTTGCTTTTAATGAGCAGAAAATCTCCAATGCGATCCGTAAGGCTTTGATCTCTGTTCATCCTGATGACGAAATTACCGCAGCAGACGAAAAAATAGTCTTAAAGCTTACCTCCATGGTTGTTGCTGATATTGAAAAAGAGCTTCCTAAGACGCCTTCTGTCGAACGTACCCAAGATCTTATTGAGCAAGCCATGATTAAATCTGGTCTTGCTTCTGAAGCTAAGAATTTTATCCTTTACCGTCAACGTCGCACCAATGCACGTACTTACAACGCAGATTTGACCAAAATTTACAGAGATTTGACGTCAAAAAGTACCGCAGACATGGATCTTAAGCGCGAAAACGCCAATATTGACGCCAATGCTCCTATGGGCTTGATGTTGAGATTCGGTTCTGAAGGTGCGAAAGATTACGTAAAACGTTATGTTTTACGTCCGGAACATGCTTTGGCTCATGCTCGCGGTGATATCCATATTCATGATTTGGATTTCTACCTTTTGACCATTAATTGTTGTCAGATCGGTCTTAAGGATTTATTCAAGCGCGGTTTTTCCACAGGACACGGTTTTTTACGTGAACCTCAGTCCATTCAGTCTGCTGCCGCTTTATGCTGTATAGCTATTCAATCAAATCAGAATGATATGCATGGCGGGCAGTCTATTCCCATGTTTGAATATGATCTTGCGCCTTATGTGGCCAAGTCTTACATAAAACACGTGGGAAAGGTTATTGAGATTTGCCTAAGACGTGAACAAATGGATATTTCCTCTCTGAAGAGTTTTTGCAACGGGCTTTATGAAAAAAGAGGTACTTTGCTCGATAAAGAAGCCCAACAAAAAATTCAGGAATTCGTCGAACAGGAATTGACTCAACTTGGTTCTAAAGATGCCAAAAACGATGCAGCGTATGTCATGGTGGAATCTTTAAAACTTACCGAGCGTGAAACTTATCAAGCAATGGAAGCATTGATACACAATTTAAATTCAATGCAGTCTCGTGCAGGTGCTCAGGTTCCTTTTTCATCGATCAATTACGGTACCGGAACCACTGCAGAGCAGCGCTTGATAATGAAGAATGTGTTGTTGGCAACTGATGCTGGGTTAGGCGGTGGAGAGACTCCGATTTTCCCTGTTCAAATTTTTAAAGTAAAGGACGGTGTTAATACAAAAGCAGGAGATCCTAATTATGATCTTTTCAGATTAGCCTGCAAAGTTTCTGCTAAACGTCTTTTCCCCAATTTTTCCTTCTTGGACGCGCCATTTAATATTAAATACTATAAGAAAGGGCATCCTGAAACGGAAGTAGCATTGATGGGATGCCGTACTCGTGTTGTTTCTAACGATTTTGACAAAACTAAGGAAATTATTCCTGGACGTGGGAATTTATCGTTTACATCGGTAAATCTGCCTAGACTCGGTATTGAAGCCCACGGTTCACTCAGCAGATTCTACAATTCTGTAGACAGAACCTTTGCTATGGTTTTTGAGCAGTTAAAGGATCGGTTTGACATAATTGCAAAGAAACGGGTACTGAATTATCCATTCTTAATGGGACAGGGGATCTGGATTGGTTCAGACAAACTTGATCCTGAAGATTACATTGAAGATATCATCAAGCATGGAACAATGTCGGTCGGATTTATTGGTCTTGCAGAATGTCTTAAAGCCTTGGTTGGGAAACACCACGGGGAAAGTTCTGAAGCGAATGAATTAGGTCTTGAAATAGTTAGACATATGAGAGAGTTGACTGACAGACATACTCAGGAAACAGGCTTGAATTTTTCGCTTTTTTCAACTCCAGCCGAAGGTTTGTCAGGTCGATTTGTAAAGATTGACCAGCAATTGTACGGAAAAATTACCGGAGTCACTGACAGAGCTTATTACACCAACAGTTTCCATGTTCCTGTTTATTACGATATCTCAGCAGCAGACAAGATTCGAATAGAAGGACCTTATCACGAATTGTGTAATGCCGGATCTATATCGTATGTTGAGCTGGATGGTGATTTGACAAAAAATGTCGACGCGTTTGAGAAAGTCATTTTGTATATGAAGCAATGTGGTGTTGGCTACGGATCTGTCAATCATCCTGTAGATCGTTGCCCTGTATGCAATTATGTTGGAGTTATAAATGACGTTTGTCCTCGTTGTGGCAGGCGTGACGGTGAAGGGATCAGCATTGAACGTTTAAGACGACTTGGCGTTGACTGCAGTTGTTTTGACTAGAGAATAGATTTTTTCTCATTTAATTATTTTTTTCCGCCTTGATGCGGTATGTTGCATATATTGTTTTGAGGAGTGATGGCTATGCAATCAAGATTACATGCTCACAATGGTGTGGTCGGTGAAGGTGTTAAATTTGAACGCATCAGAAGAGTGACAGGATATTTGGTTGGTACTCTGGATCGTTTCAACAATGCTAAAAGGGCAGAAGTTAACGATCGCGTTAAACATATGCATGTTTGATTAATATCATGTCTGATCTGGATATTCTGGATCAAACCACTTTAAGGATTGCCGGGGCCGTTCAGGAATCAATAGTTGACGGCCCCGGTATTCGTTACGTGATCTTCACGCAAGGATGCCCTTTTCACTGTCAAGGTTGCCATAATCAGCAATCATGGGATTTGAATGGTGGTTTGGAAGTTCGTCTTAAAGTTTTGTATGACGAAATGAAACGAGATCCTTTGGTTAGCGGTGTTACCTTTTCCGGAGGGGAACCTTTTATACAACCAAAACCTTTGACTGTATTTGCAAAAATAGTTAAAGCTCAGGGGTATTCTTTATGGTCTTATACAGGGTTTACCTTTGAAAAATTACTGGATAATCCCGATAGAAGAGGATTATTAGAACAACTTGACGTAGTGGTTGACGGTCAGTTTATCCTTTCCAAGAAATCTTTAGAGCTTGATTTCAGAGGTTCTTCAAATCAACGCATTATTGATGTACAACAATCGCTGAAAACGGGAAAAATAGTTTTATCTCCTGGATTTGTGTAAAAAACAGGTCGAGTTGTATGACAAAATCACAGGAACAAAGCGGTGAAGGCAAAGTGATTTGCCCGTCCTGTGATCTTGCCGTATTGCTTCCAGCATATCGGCGTGGTTATCAGTGTCGTTGCCCACGATGCAAAAAGTTATTGAGAACTGCAAACGATATTTCGTGGACTCATGGTGCGGCCGTGGCGTTTTCGGCAATCTTGATGTTGTTATGTGTATTGCCGTTGCCATTTTTTTCTTTGTCATCATCAGGCTTGTCTGCTTCTTTTTCACTTTTGTCTTTGTGTCTTCTTTATAATGACTGGTTTCTTCTTGTAGCATTATTTGTGCTCACTGTGTTGTTATTACCCCTGTGCATGCTAGTGATTATTTGTGCAATAGGTATTTGCGGATATAAACCGTCAAAGATAGTGGCTATTGTTTACACTTATTGTCATGTAGGTTCTTTTGTAGATGTTTTTATCTTGGCGGTGGCAATAAGTCTGGTCAAAATTACCTCATTAGCAACGGTTGATTTTCTTTCTGGGTTTTATCTCTTCGTTATTTTCTCGTGGATGACTATATGGTGCTGGAATAAATATCGCCCTGTTACAATTTGGAAATTGAAGGATAAAAGTCCAGAATTATCCATAAATCTTGAATTGAAAGGACAAGAGCAGGGAATAAAGATCTGCAGACGATGTTTATGTGCTTTTAAAAGTTATGAAGAAGAAGCCGTGTGTCCCAGATGCGGAAAGAGGACTTATTTCCGTCAGAAAATTTGCGGACAAAAATGTGCAGCGTTGCTACTTGCTGCTTTTATATTGTTTTTCCCGTCAAATCTCTATCCTGTAATGGTTACCACTTATCTTGGAAGTCCCGAAGGATCTAATATTGTCGATGGAGCCTTATTTTTGTGGAAAAGCGGATCTTGGTTTGTTGCTTCGGTGATCATTGTTGCATCGTTGTTTATTCCTGGATTTAAAATTCTTGCATTGTCATATTTGTCCCTTAGAGTAAATAAAGGAGTAATAAATAATCCTGTTATTCTGTCTAGACTTTTCCATATAGTTGAGTTTATAGGCAAATGGTCCATGCTTGATGTGTTCGTTGTAATAATCATGTCCGTGGCTGTTAAGTTCGGCGGATTGATGTCTGTTGCTCCAGGTTTTGCTATTTTGACTTTCTGTTTAGTCGTATTAGTTACTTTATGGGCAGCCGCATCTTTCGATGAAAGACTTATTTGGGATAAGTACGTTGAAAAAAAATAGAATTGCTGTAACAAGAAAACCTTTTACGTTCTCTTTTGTGTGGTTAATTCCGATTTTGGCTTTGATTGTTACAGCAATGCTGTTGTGGAAGAATTCTTTTGACAAAGGAGAACTTATTACCGTTTACTGCGATGATGCTTCCGGGATGGAGGCGGGGAAAACTTTAGTTAAATTTCGGTCGGTTACAGTAGGAAAGGTAGAAAAGGTAGCCTTATCTAGTGATCACAGCAAAGTTGAACTTAAGGTGCGTATCGATGAGGATGAAAAAGATCTTCTCCGCAGTGATACCATCTTTTATGTGGTTAAGCCCCGAGTCCAATCAGCTAATATTTCAGGATTAGATACTATATTGACTGGTAATTATATTCAGTTGAGTCAGGGAATATCAGATGAGCCTGGTAGAGAATTTACCTTATTAGACAATGTTCCGGCAACAGCAAGTGATACTAACGCTTTGCATTTAACGCTGATTTCTAATTCAGGACGACGCATTTCGTACGGAGATCCTGTCAGTTACCGAGGCTTCGTTGTCGGTAGTGTTAATGGTGCAGAATTAGACGTAAAAAGCGGATTAATAAAATATAAGGTGATCATAGATTCTAAATACAGGCACCTTGTAACGTCGCGATCCGTTTTTTGGATAAATAGCGGATTGGATTTTTCCATGGGAGTGCAAGGTATTTCTTTTAGAACTGAAAATTTACAAAATCTTCTGTCAAGCGGGATCACCTTTGATGATCTTAATGATCATGAAGAACTGGCCGAGTGCGGAAAAATATTAAGACTTTTTGAAAATTTTAAGGAAGCAAGCGGCAGTGTCTTGGAAAACAGACCGCATTTTGTTCTGATGATGGATAATTCCTCAGGAGCTATTGCTGAAGGCAGTTTGGTAAAGACCAAAGGGGCAGTGATCGGAAGAGTCGTTGATAGTCCATGGTATGAAAATGCCGGAGCTCTTTTGTCTTCTGAGCGGAATGTCCCGGTTAGAATTGCTTTATCTATAAAAGGGTTATCAGATGAAAAAGTGCTCAATCTGACAAATCAAGCATTGAAAGAAGGTAGGTTATGTGCATCATTGGTATCTACTTCTTTATTGACTGGACTTGATACGGTAAAACTGGAGTTTGGTCAAAAAAAACAGTGTAAAAGCAAGAAAAGTTCGTATCGCGGCGATTCTGTGATACCAGTGATTGACTCACAGACTTTAGATAAGCGACTTGAAGATTTAAGCAAAAAAATGAGCACAATAGATTTTCAGGGAATTTCTGATGGGATTGTCCGTGATCTGAAGACGATGAATGAGTTGATGAAAGAGTGGAGACTTACTGGGAGAGAATTAAGAGCATCCGGTTTGATTAATCATGCATCATCAGTATCAGAAGAACTTGAAGGGTTACTAAAAGAATTAAACGGACACGATCACGATGTTAAAAACAAAGGATTGGTCGGTGAATTGTCAGCATTAAGTGAGGATATAAGAGAAATATTGAAAGAATTGCGACCGATATTTTCTCAGATGAGTCAGCAACCTAATTCTTTGATTTTTAATAAAGGACAAGAAGATCCTGAACCAGGAAGCATCAAATGAAGAAAGTACTTGTTATGGCAGGATGTTTATCATGCTTATTAATGTTTTCTGGGTGTCAGACATCGAATATAAATGTTGAACGTTATACTCTAGCCGATGATATAAGCGCATCGTCATGGCGAAATTTATCTCGTATAAAAGTAAACCTTACTGGCATTTTGTCAGACGGTGCATTGGTTGTTAAAATTTCTGACGTGAGTTTAAGACCAGCTCAACACCATAGATGGAGTGGAAAACTGGAAGAGCAGTTGGCTGCAGT
>CALBLB010000386.1 GCA_937896115.1 uncultured Succinatimonas sp. | reverse complement strand
GCGGGTCGGCTCGGGACTTTCACCCTATAGTTAATGCGCATGCCGCGCACACTAAAGAAAAAGCCGGGATCTCCCGGCTTTTTTCCTGTCTTTCATATCACCGTTATTTCTTGGCAACCATGTCGATAAGCTTGTCAATTGCAACTACAGGATTCTGATCGGCCTTGTAATCAACTCCCGGAACCTCAAAGCCGAAGAGTTCTAAGAATTGATGCTTGTAATCGTCATAATCCCCGAGTTCACGCAGATTTTCAGTGGTGATCTCACTCCAGCGCTTTTTGGTCTCGTCCTGCACCGCAGGATCAAGTTCCCAACTGTCCATACGCAGTCTGCCTTCGGAGTCCATTTCGGCCTGATCGCCGTACAACGAAGTATCAAACAGCCTGTAGATATGCGCAATTAAGGACTCGTAAGTACCTTTCTGACGCATTACCTTAAAGAGCAAGGCCGTATACAAAGCCATCATGGGAATTGCCGACGATGCTTGGGTGACTACGCACTTGAGCACGGTTACGCGGGCATCGCCGTGAATTGCGGCAAGACGCTCGCGATTGGCCTTGGCGGCACGATCCAGATCTTCTTTGGCTTTGCCCAAAGCACCGCCCCAATAAATAGGATGGGTAAGCTCGGCACCGATATAAGAGTAGGCTACGGTTTTAAAACCGTCTGCCAAAACTCCGGCTTTGCTCAAAGCTTCTATCCATAACTCCCAATCCTGACCGCCCATAACTTTGACGGTATTGGCCACCTCTTCATCGGTGGCAGGCTCTATGGATGCCTCGATGATCTCGTTCTTATTGGTATCAACAGCCGTGGCGGTATAAGTTTTACCTATGGGTTTTAATACCGAGCGTACCACCTCGCCGCTTCCCGGCATCTTGCGCACCGGAGCTGCAAGGGAATACACGAGCAAATCTATCTGACCCAAATCTTCTTTGATGGTCTTTATAACCTGTTCACGGCACTCGTCGGAAAATGCATCGGCATTGATGTTTTTGGCATAAAGGCCTTCTGCTTCTGCAAATTTGGTGAAGGCGGCGGTGTTATACCATCCTGCGGTACCGGGACGTTTTTCACTGCCTGATTTTTCAAAGAAAACGCCCAAAGTCGCAGCATTTGCGCCGAAAGCTACGCTGATGCGTGAAGCCAAACCGTAACCGGTGGAAGCACCAATCACCAGCACTTTCTTGGGACCGTTACCTATTTTGGGCTGGGATTTTACATACTCAATCTGACTTTTGACATTGGCCTCACACCCGGCAGGATGAGTGGTCACGCAGATAAAGCCACGGGTTTTCGGTTCGATGATCATGTTTAAAACTCCTAAAATTTCTCTGTGACGCGCACAGATCTACGGTCGAAATTTTAACACAGTGCGTAAGGACGAAAATGCGGAAAACAAAAAGCCAAGCGGTATAATCCCGACTTCGTAATCATTTTTTACCAAATTTGCATTTCGGAACCTCAAAATACTTTTCCGATCGCTCTTTTTACTTCGAACTACTGAAAATTTAAGACATGATCAAAAGTTTATTTAAATCCGCCGCCGCTTCTTTTTTGATAGGTTTTTGTACATATGCCCACGCCGTCCCGGCCTCTTCAAGTCCCTTGCAGGGTGCCAACATGGGAATTGCCTATATGTTGCCGGGAAGTCAGGAAATTTACGGACAAAATTACGATGTCTACATGCACCCGGCATCTACCCAAAAGATCCTCACCGCCCTTGCAGCTTATCTCTATCTTGGTACCGAATACCGCATACGTACGGCCTTGATGCTTGAGAAAAATGCGCTGAATGCTCAGGGCAAACTGAATATAAATGCCGACGGTACACTGCAGGGAAACATTGCCGTGCGCTTTTCAGGTGATCCTACCCTCACCTCGGATAAGTACTTAAAACTTCTTGATATGCTCAAAAAAGCAGGCGTCAAACGCATCAACGGCAAAGTTATTCTGGATTTAAGCCGTTTCGGCGGACGCAGCAGAGCCCAAGGATGGTCCTGGGACGATTTGCCGGTATGTTTTACCGCTCCTGCCGCCGCAGCCATCATCAACCGCAACTGCGTATTCGCACAATTGCAACCGCAGGGACAGGGAGTAATTGCCAAAGCCGTGATCCCTCAAAACTCTCCTGTAAGCATAGATTCGGAAGCCGTGGGAATTCCGGCATCGGCATACGGCGGAGATTGCGAACTTGAAGCCAATCTTTATCACGACAACGTGTATCGCATCTCAGGTTGCGTGCCCATCCAAAAAGACAACAAGCCCTGGCCTTTGTCTTTATCGGTATCGGATCCTGAAAAATGGGGACTTGACTGGACTGCCATTACTTTAAAACGTCTGGGGATAACTTATGCAGGCTTGGAAGTCTCGCACCGCCCCTTAAACGGATATGCAGATTATGTCTACATCGATTCTGCCAGCATGAAAGAGCTGGTGCGTTACATGCTCTACAAATCCAATAATCTTTATGCAGACGCCATCATCAAGAACGTCGCCTATGAGTATTACCACGAAAGCGCCACCTATTACCGCGCCGTACAGGCCATGCGCTCCATCTTGCAAAAATATGCAGGCTTAAGTCTCGGGGATTCATATCAGGTGGACGGCTCGGGGCTTTCTCCTCACAATCTCATCACCCCGCACCAGCTGCTTGAAGTACTAAGATATATAAGCGCCAACGATGCAAAATTGCATCTTTTGGAGGTCATGCCGGTAGCAGCCAAATCGGGAACTTTGCAATGGCGCGGATCAGTTCATCAATCTCCGCTTGCAGGCAACGTCATTGCCAAAACCGGTACCCTTACCAATATTTCAAATCTTGCCGGAGTCATCACCACGAAGTCAGGCAGCACCGTTCCTTTCGTGATCTTCACCAACGCCATCTCTCTGCCCCCCAAACAGCGTGATGCCGTCAAATATCACCGCATGGCAAACCCGGCCTTGGGATTTGAACGTTATGTGCTTGAACAGATATATCAGGAAAAAGTTATGGGGCGTGATTTTTAACGGTAATAACTATACAGTCCTGCGGGGTAAACAAAGCCGTTGTGTAACTGCAAGATAAAAGTGCTAATATCAAAGGCTCCAAAACCAAATTATTTAACGGGTATTTTTATGAAACTATTACAGAAATCACACAAGCTTGACAATGTGTGTTACGACATCAGGGGCCGCATTCATCAGGAAGCTCTGAGAATGGAAGAGGCCGGAGAAAGGATCTTAAAACTCAATATTGGCAACACCGCGGTTTTTGGTTTTGACGCACCCGAAGAAGTTGTCAAGGATGTGATCCGCAATCTTCCCAACGCCTGCGGCTATTGCGAAAGCAACGGCATTTTCTCAGCCCGTAAAGCCATTGCCCAAAAATATCAGCAGGCAGGTATGAAACACGTCGACGTTGAAGACATCTTCATCGGCAACGGTGTTTCAGAACTCATCACCATGACCATGAACGCCCTTTTAAACAACGGTGATGAAGTGCTGGTACCGTCCCCCGATTATCCTCTTTGGACTGCCGGAGTAAACTTGGCAGGCGGAAAAGCCGTGCATTATATGTGCGACGAGCAGTCAGGATGGTTGCCGGATCTTGCCGACATGGAAAAGAAGATCACCTCGCGTACCGTGGCGTTGGTGCTCATAAACCCGAACAATCCTACCGGCGCGGTTTATCCCACTCCGGTTTTGCAGGAAATCGTTGAATTTGCCCGCCGTCACGATCTCGTGATCTGCGCCGACGAGATCTACGACAAGATCCTCTATGATGATGTAGCTCACCGCAGCATCGCCACTTTGGCAGACGATCTTACCGTACTTACCTTTAACGGTCTTTCCAAGGTATACCGCTCCTGCGGCTTCCGCATGGGTTGGGTCATGGTCACGGGTCAGGCCAAACGCAACAAAGGCTTTTTAGACGGTCTTAAGATGATGATGGCCATGCGTCTTTGTGCCAACGTGCCTTTGCAGTATGCCATTCAAACTGCATTGGGCGGCTATCAGAGTATCAACGAGCTTACCATCCCGGGCGGCAGACTCTATGTACAGCGCGACGTCATGTACGAACGCCTAAGCGCCATCCCGGGGATCAGCGTGGTCAAGCCTCACGGTGCGCTTTACATGTTCCCCAAACTCGACAAACGCTTTAACATCAAAGATGATCAGAAGTTTGCCATGGATCTGTTAAAACAGGAAAAACTGCTCATAGTTCAGGGTACGGGCTTTAACTGGCCTGAGCCTAACCACTTCCGTGTAGTTTTCCTCCCGCCTGTTGACGTCATCAACGACGCCTGTGATCGTCTTGAGCATTTCCTGAAAACTTACAAACAGTAAAAAAAATTTAAAGACCGGTATCCTGCCGGTCTTTTTCGTTGATCCTCCGCCTGCTTTTCTTTAATTTTAAGATCAAAGCGCACTTGCTCTGCAGGACTCTTGCATCCTTAGCTTGCGTGTATAATACGGCGCAGTATTTTGAATAATTTGTGTCCTTTAGCCAAAGGAAACTACGGATACACCATGAGAACAACTTCCTATCTGCTTTCAACTTTGAAAGAAACTCCTGCCGAAGCCGTACTGGCCAGCCATCGTCTGATGCTGCGCGCAGGTCTTATAAGACAAATCGGTCAGGGACTTTATACCTGGCTTCCTTTAGGATTGCGCGTTTTAAGCAAGGCCACTGCCATAATCCGCGAGGAAATGGACAAAGCCGGTGCTTTGGAAATGATCATGCCTATAGTGCAGCCTGCCGATCTGTGGCGTGAATCCGGACGTTACGTGCAGTACGGTCCCGAACTGTGCCGTTTTAAAGATCGCAAGAAAAACGAGTATGTCTTGGGACCTACTCATGAAGAAGTGATCACCTCCATTGCCCGCCGCGAAATCAAAAGCGCCAGACAGTTACCGCTGAACCTTTATCAATTCCAGTGGAAATTCCGCGATGAGATCCGTCCGCGTTTCGGCGTTATGCGCAGCCGCGAATTTCTGATGAAAGACGGCTATTCCTTTGACACCGACGTCGCAGGACTTACCAAATCCTATCAGGCAATGTACGACGCCTACAGCAAAGCTTTTACCCGCATGGGACTTAATTTCCGTCCCGTGCAGGCCGATACCGGATCCATAGGCGGATATAAATCCCACGAATTTCAGGTACTGGCAGAAGCCGGTGAAGATCTCATCGCCTATTCAGACGGCTCTGACTATGCAGCCAATATAGAAAAAGCCGAGTGTCTGCCGCCCAAAGAACAACGCGAGATGGCAAAAGACGCTTACTCCGAAGTTCCGACTCCGGGTGCCCATACTGTCGACGAGGCCTGCAAAGCAGTAGGCGTTGCCACTGAAAAGATGCTCAAGAGTCTTGTAGTCCACGGGCGCAAACTGGATAACGGCGGCAACGAACTCGTGATGATCTGTCTTCGCGGCAATCAGGAATTAAACGAAATCAAAGCCTCGAAAATCGAAGGCATCGCCAATCCTATAGAATTTGCCTCCGAAGAGGAAATTAAGGAATTTACCGGGGCACATCCTGGCTCTTTAGGTCCCGTAGGTTTCAAAGGGCGCATTTTGGTAGATCGTAATGCCGATCGTATGGGAAATTTTGCCTGCGGTGCCAACCGCGACGGCTTCCACCTCATCAACGTCAACTGGGACCGAGACGTACCCAAATACGAAGTCTTCGACCTGCGTAACGTTGAAGAAGGCGATTTAAGCCCGGACGGTCACGGCAAACTGCACCTGTGCCGCGGTATCGAGGTAGGTCACGTGTTCATGCTCGGTACCAAGTACTCAGAAGCCATGCACTGCACCGTCACCGATGAAAACGGCAAGGAAGTCCCCATGATCATGGGATGCTACGGCATAGGCGTCACCCGTGTCATCGCCGCTGCCATCGAGCAAAGTCATGATGATCGCGGCATCATCTGGAACGAGGCTTTGGCACCTTTTAAAGTGGCCATAGTTTCCGTACGAGCCGATAAATCGGAAGCCGTACGCAATGCTGCGGAAAAACTCTACCAGCAGCTTACCGATGCCGGTATTGAAGTATTGTATGACGATCGCGACGAACGCCCGGGCTTTAAATTTGCCGATATGGATCTCATCGGCATTCCTCATATCGTCACCATAGGCGATAAAGGTCTTGCCCAAGGAGTCATCGAATACAAAGACCGTCGCACCGGCGTACGTGAAAACCTGCCTTTGGATCATATGTTCGAAGCTCTTTGCGCCAAATTTGCAAAGAAACGCTGACATAAGCTCCTCATAAACCGGTATAAAAAGATCTGCCGCATTTATACGGCGGATCTTTTTTAAAACAACATAAAACAACATAAAACGGCAACCATTCTTTCATTCATTTTCTGACATATGGAAAACCAAGCCGATTTAAAGGCAAAAATGCATGAGCTTGCACAAAAATCCAAAGAGGTCTCGGATATTGCCCTCAAAGGATGTTGTGCCGAAACTTACGAACTCATGACCGAGCTTTTAACGCAGATCGTAGCCATCTCCTCCAAGCTTTCCAAAGACTCCATTCTCCGTCTGAATATGATCATAAAAGATCTGCTGGAGGCTCAGGAAAAAAACGATCTCCTGCGCATCTCTGACGATCTCGGATATGAATTACCTTTTTTTCTAGAACAATCAATCTGTTAAAAAATATTAAAAAAAATTTGGCAAAACCCTAAAAAAATTCCCGTCGTTGACGTTATTAGAGATGTACAAGTAAGATCTGAAGTAAAGATCAGGCTGAGGTTAAACAAATGGCAATCGATATTCTCAATGACCGTAGCATGAATTCCTTAAAGGACAGTCATGTAAACACCGTGCGCAACGCAACGGTCAGGAGCAATGCCGACACAAACACTGCTTCTGGCAATACAGCCTTAACCGATGCCGTGGATTTCACCTCCTCGGCTCAGTCCTTGTCGCGCGGTTTTTCCGTAGCAACCGCGTCCGACGGTATAGATGAAAACAAAGTTGCCAAACTCAAGGCAGCTATCAACGACGGCAGTTATCAAATCGATTACGACAAACTTGCCGATAAGATTTTATCCAGCGAAAGCGAGCTGAATTCAGCTCTTGGTTAAGTTTGACAAACATGTTAAAACGCCGACTTGAAGCAGGATCGAGTCGGCGTTTTTTTGCAAATTGCCAATCAGCAGTTAAATAAAAGCCTGCTGTCCTTACTCTGCTTTTTCTTCATGATGTTTTGACAGCATGCGCTTGGGAGCCTTTCTTCCCATCAGCTCACTTTTTTGGCCGTTGCCGAATATATCTGCACAAAGTCTCATCACATACTCGCGCTCATGCTCGGGCAAACGCGCGGCAAATCCCATTTCAAGAGCCTTACTTTCATCAAGTTTTGAGCAGACGCTCAATAATGACGCCATTCTCAGCAACACTCGGGTAGAAAAAGGAGCCGACAGCGAAGGACGTCCTTCATCCGGGCATGAGGTTCTCCTTATCTCATTGGCAAGACGGACTAAATCGGCAACCTTGCTTTTATCAAGTTTGGGATTGGCTTTGGCAATGATCGCCTCTTCAACCTTGGCCTCCGGATATCCGAGTTCCACAAAGCGCCAGCGGTCCAAAAAGGCCTGATTAAGTTGTCTTGCTCCGTTGTAAAAACCTGTGGGATCCCCGCTTCCCTTGGTATTGGCTGTCGCTATCACCCGAAAATAAGGAGAAGGTTGTACTCTTTCACCGAAATTTTGGGTGATCGTCAGCGCCCTGCCTTCAAGCACGTCGTTTAAAGCCGATAATTCCCCGGGAGGCATGAGATCTATCTCGTTTAAAATTAAAATTTCTCCGCGGCGCATGGCCCGAACCAAAGGACCGTACTCATAGATCAGTTCTCCGCGACGCAAAGTTGCATGTCCTATAAGATCACACGCTTCGGTGCGGGCAGAAAGCGTAAGCTGTTCCACCCCCCACTTAAGTCTTGCCGCAGCCTGCAAAGCCACGGAAGTTTTCCCGCAGCCTGCAGGCCCTGAAAGAAACAGACAATCATGCTGAGGGCAAGCCAAATACAAAAGCAGTTGATTTAAAAGCGGCAGTTCAAAAATATAATTCTCATCAACTGCCGGGATGCTTAAAGGATCCTGATCATCGGGGATCTGCATCACCTCAAGACACAAATGATCGGCACGAAAAATTTTGGAAAGATTCATCTCAGGCATGGGAATTCGCGTCTCCGTCTTTAAACAGCACTTGCTCTTCAACAGGATCTGCAGGACTGATGCTCAATGCGTGGATCTCCGTGATCTCGGTACTGCGCAAAAGTTTATCCACAAGATAACGATGCCTTAACACTCCGTAAACTTGCAACCAACGCCCGGGAACTATCAGGGAATTACACTCAAGTACCGAATTACCCACCACGCCGTCTTGGATAACCACACGATGAAATTCGGTATGCGATTGTTTTTGAATACCTATATGATCGCAAGTCTTAAGCGAAAAAGAGATCATGCGTCCGTTACGGCTTCTGAAACGTTTTACCTTGTCGTAACCTTCAACGCAGCCGCGCAGGATCACTTGATTGCACACGGTTGCGGGATCTTGCCCGTCATCACAGGACAAAATACGGATTTTACCGTCAGCAGGCAAAGGAGATGGCGTTATATTCATGGATGCTCCACATTTTTTTAACATCTGTAAGCATCATCTTAAAGATCAAATGACGACTCTTTTCCCACAAAGCGCGGATCCTGCCTGCACGCAATGATCAAAACTGTGGAAAAGTTCTCTTAATATCAAGACTTCAAAAATAAAAAAGGCTCCGCAAAAGGAGCCCTTTCCTAAAGTCTGATTTTCAGTTCACTATAAAAGGCAAAGCAAACAAGCCTACGGCTGTCAGACAGGAAATTGCCACCACGACGGTCCATACTTTAAATTCGCGATCAAGGTGAGCGCGCTCTTCTTTAGTAGGGATCTCGTCAGCACCCGAGCTTTCCATATCCAAAGTAAATTCGCCGGCTTTGCCGTACTTGGCAGAACAAATAAAGTGAATGGCAAGTCCCAAAGCACACCATACGGCACCGGTAATAAACGCCTCGGTATCAAGCTCGGTCATCATATAGATATAGATGAGTGCGCTTAAAGGAGCGCCGACGGCGATCAGAGGGGCTTTGTAAGTGCGGTGAAGATCAGGATGATTTCTGCGCAAAGCATAAGCGGCCACTATGCCTATCACATAATAGAAAAGATCGGCAAAGAGGGATAACGAAGCGATATAGATAAGCGAATTAGTGGTGATAAGTGCAATTGAAAGTACTCCCAGCGTGATCACGGCTACATAAGGAGTCTGATAACGTTTTGACACCAATGCAAAAATTTTCGGCATCGAACCGTCACGCGCCATGGTGAAAAGATAGCGCGGAGGAGTAGCGATGGAAGCATTTAAAGTGGAGAAATCACCGCCGAAAGCGATGCCGGCTGCCAGCAAAATGAGCGGGAAGCCCAAGATCCCCGCAGCTTTCATGGCTTCGGTAAAAGGCGCTGAAGCTGCTGACAAATCGGCTATGTGCTCAGCAGGAGTGATCCCTACTAAGAACCACTGGAACAGAGCATTGACCGCGAATACCACGAACGGTGCCAAGAACAACGCACGCGGCAGAGTAATGCGGGGGAAACGGATCTCCTCACCCATGGCCACACAGGCTTCGAATCCTGCAAAGCACCACCAGATAAGACATACGGAGGACATGAACGAGACTTTGCCTTCTGCAGGCAGGAATTCAGGTGCTCTGACAAAATTAGGCAGACTGATGTTGGGGATCATGGTCAAAAACCAAATAAATGCCACTCCCCAAAAGAAGAACATAAAGGCATTTTGCAATCTGCCGGTAAATTTAACGCCGAAAACGTTAGCTACAACAAAGCCTGCACATACTATTGACGCCAAAGCTATGTCGGAAATTTCCAGATCGATGCCGCAGGCTGCAAGCAGTGTTTTAAAGTAATAGCTAAAAGCCAGAGCCTCACCGCCCGTTACCGCTACCAACGAAATGATGAAATTCCACCCGGCAAGCATACCGGCAGCACGTCCAAGACCTATGGAGGCAAATTGATAGGTACCGCCTGCATAAGGCAAGGCAGCTCCCATTTCCGCATATAAAAGCGCAGGATAAATACTGACGACCAAAGCTATCAGCGTAGCAAAGATCACCGATGCCCCCAGATCTCCTACTACATTGGATCCTACGGTAAAAAGCCCCACGCCTATCACCGATCCTGCGGTGATGGTTATGGCTTCACACAAACCAAAAGAACGTTTTAACCCGCCCGAACTTTTAACGGCGGAGGATTTTGATGTTGACTGCACAGGAGTGTCCCTCTTAGGTTGCCGCAAACATGCACGGCACGGAGATTATTTTTTCAGAACGCGAAAGTTCTGATTTAAAGACGGATTGTGACACAACAGGGCACAAATGAAAAAAGAAATCATCTTTGCACTATTTATGATCTCTTTTTTCAGCATATTTTAGTGAAAGCTCTTTAAAAGTGCAGAGTTCAGCACTCTATACTGACCCTCATGGGTCCGCGGGCTACCGTACATCCCTTGTCGGTATAGGTGAGGTTACGCGTAGTACGATCACGTGTCTGCATCAGTATGGATGAAAGACGGCGGGTTGAATTAAGTGCCAAGGTGATCAACCGGCCGTTTATCGCATTGAGCTTTTTACATTCACAAAGCGCAGCTTTGATACCGGCTACTCTGGAGGCAAATTCATTTTTAAGTTTGGCAGCCTGAGGATTTAATTTGATCTTCTGATCATTTCCCTGAAGTTTCATCATCAATGCCGATTTCTGCTCGGCAATGGAACTTACCGCCTCAAGATCGCGTTTGCGCAGGGCCAGGCGCTCGTCTTTTAACAGAGCATACAGCTGCTCAAGCGTCTGCTCCTGCTCGTTTAAATAGAAATTAAGAGGTTTAGGAGTAATTGCCCCGTAAGGAGTAAAAGTATTGTTTTGCATTACAGTGCTCCCCTCAAATCATACAAGTCGTAAATGATTTTGGTATCAAGCTCAAGCTCGGTAGCATAGGTATCACCCAAAGGATATTGTCTTAGCACGCGCGCGCCGTGCACATATCCTTCCACCTGAGTTTTTACGGAGTCATGTCTTTGACGGGTAGTACCGTCAAGCGAGGTATCCGCTTTGACATAAAGACCGTTTACCTGCTCGGTAAGTTCGCGATAAGCTTCAACCTTTGAAGCTCTCATGGCCATGATCTCGCGCTCGCTTTGAGTTCTGCCCGGCTGACGTGATACCGACGCATAACCTGTGGCATGCAATATAGGAAATTCGTCCGGCCTATGTACTCCGGTATCGGTATAGGCAAGATCACGCGTAAACGATGTACTCGAAAGCATGCCCGAACAACCGCTTAAGCTCAGCAAAGCCGCCGCAAAAATCTGAAGTAACCAAAACTTCATTTAATTTTCCTCAATTATCCGCAATACGCTGATACTGACTTTGATCATGCACATCACGTACCAAATGCCCGCTTACTCTGTAAGAGTCGGCAGGATAAATCACACTGCTATGCCCGCTCATCGAGCCGTTGTCGTGAATAAACTGCTCATAATTACCGGTGGAGGTAGCCGGTACCGATGCTTCTTGCGGATAATACTTGTCGTTAAAATCCGGATCGTGCTCCAGTTTCTCTCTGGCCTTGCGATCTCTGGCATCCTCTTTGACGCTGCCGTAGTTTTTCCCGGCGGAAACGGATCTGTACGTAGATGAAGAGGCGCTTACCGAGCTTACCTGCACCGAAGTTACGGTATCTTTTACCGATCCGTTAGTCTGAACGCTGTTGACGGCACTGCTTGAGGGTATATAGGTTGAATAGGAAATACTGCCTTCAAACGAGCAGTTTTTATCGGCAGTACGGTAACAATAAGGCAGATCTTTATAAGGGATAAACCCGGTGGCCGATCCTTTTACCTCGGATGACTGCATATCGATGATACGGGCTAACAACACCACACCCTGCTCATTACGAGTGATGGTACCGGCAAGAATATGACGGAAACGGGCTTTGCCGGCAAGTTTCTTCCAATCGCGGGAGAACACGTCCTCTCCGTCTTTGCTGACGCTGATGTTGCCCGTGAGCTTGAATTCGCTTACCGGAATGCCGCGGCGGTCCAACTCGTGAATAAAAAATTCCCCCAAAGCTCTGCCCAGGTAACCTGCATTCTCATAAGTATCGGTATCGACGAATGAAGTTACCCCGACTTTCGGATAGTCGCTGCCGCCGTTTTTATCTTTGGCCAGATCCTGTTTTAAAGTCTTAACCAAAGTGTCGGCCATCTCCGAGGCTGTCTTACTTACTTCCATACCGTGTTTGGCATAAAGATCTTGCGACTCTCCGTTGCTTTTGGGCACGGTCGACGAGCAGCCTGACAGCGTCAGCCACGCCGTCAGCACCGCAAGACAAAGCTTTGTTGCCCTCATAAGGATCTCTCCTGTTATTTATTCTGTAGTAATATTTTCTTGGTACATTTAATGCAAATTCAATGCCATCAATAATTTTTGACACCCGTCGAGATCACGAGGGACTTGGACTTATGTTCAATAAAATCAAAATTTCCGTTTTAAGCATTATGGCGGCAATCTCTTTTAACGCACAGGCCGCCTGGCATACCGTACAGGGCAATGCACCGATTTTAGATTCCGTAGCCAAAGCACGTGACGATGCGGTAAACGATGCCATACGCAGTGCCAGACTGGAAGCCGGGGCTTTGGTAAGCACTCAGCAGGAATTTCAAGGCGGCACGCTGTTAAATTCCGACACCACCGTAAAAAGCGATGTTCCCGTACGCAAAGTCATAGTGGTGGCGGAACAAAAAACCCGCGGACGGGTAAGCGTTACCGTCAAAGTCTTATTAGATGAAAGTCATGCCGGCAGCTGTGCCGCATCCGCCGTCAAAAAAAGCGTCCTGCCCATCACTTTCGGTTATGCGGATCAAACTGCCTACCAAGGAAGCGCCGGCATAGATACGATAAACCGCGAACTCACTTTGGCCGTAACCCGCCGCCTTGCTTCAATACCGTCACTGCTTTTGCGATCCGCAACCAACGTCTCTTTACACGGTGCAGCCTCCGGCAGTGCCCCTGATCAAGAACTGCAGGCCAATCTTGAAGCCTTGGCAAAACAGCATCAGGCTCAATACATAGTAACCGGCTCGATAAATTCGGCTGCGGCTGCGGACGCAGGAGAAGGGGTTTTTGACAAAATCTTTTATCAACGTACCAGATCTTTGTCCTTTACCGTCACGGTTTACGACTCCAACGAAGGTTCGGTATTGTTTTCACGCAATTACGATATGGTGAGCGACTGGCCCTTCAAGCAGGGGGAATTTCTGGATTTAAGATCCGAGCGTTTCAAAGGATCTGCTTTCGGGCAACGCATGGCAAGCCTGGCGCAGCAGGCAGGCGATGACATTGCGGGAGTCTTGCAGTGCCGTATGCCGGAGGCTACCGTGATCGACATAGACGACGACGGCTTTATCATAGATTTGGGAGAAGAAAGCGGCATACGCCAGGGCATGAAATTTTCACTGGTACAGACTTCGGAAGGATACACTCCTCAAGGCGACAGTTTTGACATCGAAGACAGAGCCCGCGGAATTTATGTAGTTAAACAGGTTTACCGGGGATCATCAAAACTCTCAGGAACGGATCTTAATGACAATTTGTTAAACGTAAGAATAAACGACAAGGCAATTCTCGTACGTTAAATCTTTAGTCTGCAGCCCTGTATCCTGAATATTCACCCTCCGCATCGATGCGGAGGGGAAATCCGATCGGGTTTGCCCAAACGATCCGCCTTTTTCAGGATCTGCTCAAATAATCACCTTTTAACACATATTGATAAGTTGTAAGTGCTTCAAGGCTCATCGGCCCGCGTGCATGCAGTTTTTGCGTGGAAATTGCCACTTCGGCTCCCAGTCCGAACTGGCCTCCGTCGGTAAAACGCGTCGAAGCATTGACGTAAACGCAAGCCGATCCTGCAGAGCGCACGAAGAGATCGGCGTGTGCGCTGCTGTCAGTCAGAATGGCATCAGAATGCGACGCTCTGTGCTTTATCATATGCTCGCAGGCTTCTTTGACATCGGCTACCACTTTAAGATTCATGCGCAAAGATAAAAACTCGGTATCAAAATCGTCTTCACAACCTTGTTGCACATAAGGATAATCTTTTGCCAAAGCCATTGCCTTTCCGTGCGCCAATACTTCAACCTTATACGGTTTTAAAGCATCAAGTACGGAAGGGATCAGCTTACCGGCTATCTTTTCATGCACCAGCAGGGTATCCAAGGCATTGCAGGCTGAAGGTTTTTGTACTTTTGCATTGACGATGACAGCGACGGCGCGCTGCAAATCACAACTGTCATCGGCAAAAATATGGCTGATCCCGAAACCGCCTATGATCACGGGTATGGACGACTCCTGCTGACATCTGCGCTGCAATTTTTCCCCGCCTCGCGGGATAAGCACCGAAATATATTCGTTGAGACTTAACATCACCGCTACCAACTCGCGCTCGGGGCTGTCTATAAAAGCCACGCCGCACGAAGACAAACCGCATTTTTGCAAAGCTTCCTTAATAATTTCGTGCAATTTACAATTGGTGTTCAGGCACTCAGAGCCTCCGCGCAGCACACAGGCATTGCCGGATTTTAAACATAAAGCGGCAATATCCACGGTCACGTTGGGACGCGATTCGTAGATCACTCCGACAACTCCCAAAGGAACCGAGCGCTTGTACAAAGACAGCCCCGAAGGCAGTGTTTTCCCGTCCCAGATCCTGTTTAAAGGATCATCTAATGCGGCAACCTTTCTTACTCCCGCAACCATTTCGTCAAAACGTGCCTTGGTAAAGGTCATTCTGTCGACCAATGCGGAGCTCAAACCGCGCTCCCTTGCTTTGTTTACCTCATCGGCATTGATCTTCATGATCTCTTTTTCGTGCTCTTCCAAAAGAGAGGCAAGCTTAAGCAAAGCTTCATTCTTCTTTGAGGTTGAAAGCAGCGCATAATCAAAAGACGCCGTGTATGCCTCAGCGCACCTGCTTTTAAGTTCTTCTGCATTCATCTTAAAAAACCTTAAACGAGTACCAAATCATCACGATGTACAGCCACGTCACCGTGGCTAAATCCCAGCAAAGTTTCAATTTCATCGCTGCGATGTCCGACGATCCTGCTTAAATCTTCACTGCCGTAACGAGTAAGACCGCGGGCAAAGATCCGTCCTTTGGTATTGAGTATGTCCACGGTGGCACCGCGTTTGAAAACTCCTGTAACCAGGCTTATCCCTTTTGGCAAAAGGCTGGATCCTTTTTGCGTCAGCGCGGTGTAAGCACCGTCGTCAACCGTCAGTCTGCCCTGAGCTATGGTTGCACTTGAAAGCCAGGATTTTCGTGAAAGCACCGGATGCAAAGAAGGCATGAACACCGTACACTCACCGCACCCTTTGACAAAATCAGGAATGCTCTGCGGGGAGTCTCCTGAGCAGATGATCACTTTGACTCCTGCCTTGGTCGCGGTTTTGGCAGCTTCTACTTTGGTGGCCATGCCGCCGGTCCCGAGCGCCGTGCCGCTGCCGCCGCACAAAGCCTCTATGCTTTCATCTATGCTTTTTACTTCGCGTATGAGTCTGGCATCGGGATCTTTACGCGGATCGGCACTGAACAGACCTTTTTGATCAGTAAGCAGGATCACCGCCTCGGCTTCGACCAACACCCCAATCAAGGCTGCCAAATTGTCATTGTCGCCTACTTTGATCTCAGATACCGCCACGGCATCATTTTCATTGAAAATCGGAATAACCCCGAAGTCCAGCATGGCGGTGACGGTATCGCGTATATTAAGATAGCGTTCGCGATTTTCAAGATCGGCTTTGGTAAGCAAAAGCTGCCCTATATGCAAGCCGTAGATTGCAAACAGATCTTCCCACACTTCAAAAAGTTTGCCCTGCCCCACGGCAGATAACATCTGTTTTGAACTTACGTCATTGGAAAGCTTCGGGTAGCCTAAAAACTCACGTCCTGCCGCGATGGCCCCTGAAGACACCACCGCCACCTCATAACCTGATGCGATGAGTCTTTTGACTGCCTTGACTATTTCAAGCATGGAAGGCCTGTCAAGATGTTTGGTACCTGCAGTTAAGGTTGAAGTTCCCAACTTTACGACCAGTCTTTTTTTAGAATTTTTTTTGCCGTTCATTTTTATTTCCGCTAAAAATCCGTTACAGCAGATGTTTTCTGAAGAATATTCCCGAAGCGCTTAAAGATTCATACATAAAATCGGAATAATCCCCGCCGTCATGCAAACGGCATTCACAATCAGAAAAACGATCCTGCAACAGCTTCAAATCGTCTTTGGTGGTAAATGCATTCAGCGACGCAACCAAACACGGGATCGTACTTTGTGCTCCCCTGCCCAACAGTCCCTGCTCTTTTAAAGACAGTGGTTTTAACTGCGGGATCACCGTATCCCAGTTGGAGGCATCCAGATTAAGCCGGTTGGCATAAAGCGAGCGCATGCACAGCGTAAGCGAATCCAAAATATTTTTATCGGTAAAAAAACTGTGCACGGCAGGCTCAATCAGACATAAAGCCGTCACCGCTTCAGGATGCATGACGGCGGTTCTTATGCAGGCGCTGCCGCCTAAGCGCAAGCCCATAAGACCTATGCGCGAGGTATTCACATAAGGATTGTCCTTAAGTTCTGCCAAAGCGGCATCCAAAACTTGCGACTGATCGGCACTTAAAGTAAGTTTTTCCGAAAGGCCGATCCCGGGCATTTGCAAAACCAGCAAAGCTATTCCGTACGGCTGCAACTGCTCCTTGTAAAAAGCGTAGAACCCGGTAGCGCTCATTTCATACGAGGTAAGCAACACCAGACAGGGATGACTCTGCACTCTGTCAGGCAAATGCAGCAAACCTTCGGCTTCGCTGCTGCCTACTTTGAATTTAAGCTCGTCAAGATGCACATATTCTTTTTCACAATTGCACATCTCCCGATAACTGCGTCTTCCGAGCAAGGCGGCGTCGGCTGCCAGCACGTCGCCTTTAAGATGCGGATATGAAGCTATGGAAAAATATCGTGCGGACATGCGAAACTGGTGGGCAGCCTGTTTAAAATTTCCTTCCTCCTGCAGTTTGCGGCCTTTTAAGGCCCGTTCCTGCGCTAACTTTGAGAATTCAAAGATCCAATTTCCGCCGCCGTAAACTGCAACCGTATCGAAACATTCGCTTCTCGTCCGCTCTGCTTTTGACGAAGCAATCGCACTTAAACATTCGTCTATGTCCAAAAGATTGCCGCCTTGCCATATCCACCAAAAACGATGTACGGAACGATACCAGCCGCGGGTATAACCAAGCGCATGCCGCTTATTTACAAGTCTGGGCAAAGGACAGGCGGAATTTGAGATAAGAGAAGTTTCAGGATAATTAAATTTAGGTTTAAACAGCTGCTCGCTGAGATTCTGTTCATTCATATCTAAGTCTCAGTCAGTTTTTTTTCACATGATCGCACATCATGAGGGCAGGACCAAATCCTGCGTAAAAAAGTAAATTTTTACCTTTCGTGGTGCTTTTTTAGGTACTGCAGGATGCGGGTATTCTGCTAAAATCCCTAAGTTATCTTAGGCTAACTGCAAGGTTTTCCCATGTCGTCATTAACACTGGCTCTTTTAAGCTCAGGTTTTACCTTTTTTTGTACCGTCTTAGGTGCCGCCTTGGTATTTTGTTTCGGATCGTCAAAAAAAATCCTGTTAACTCAGCTTTCTTTGGGATTTTCAGCCGGGATCATGATCTCAGCTTCGGTATTCGGGCTTTTAATCCCCGCTCAAAAAGAAGCTTTATCCTCAGGATCTGGGCTCTTTTCGGTAGCAGGAGGCTTTGTACTCGGGGTACTTTTCATCATAGCACTTGACCGCACTTTACCCCATCTGCACATGCTCGCGCGTATACCAGAAGGCCCCAAAACCGCCTTGGGCAAACGCACCTTGTTATTTTTAGCGATCACCATTCACAATATTCCCGAGGGCATGGCAGTAGGAGTATGTGCAGCAGCAGCCGCTCAGGATCTCAGCGGAGGCTTGGGAGCGCTCATAGCTCTTGCAGCAGGCATTGGCATCCAAAATATCCCGGAAGGAACGGCAGTATCGATCCCTTATTACGCAGAAGGAGCAACGCGCCTCAAAGCCTTTGCCTTAGGCTCTTTTTCAGGGATAGTCGAACCTTTGGGAGCCGTATTGGTAGTCATGTTTTCATCTTTGGTAGTTAAGCTTTTACCCTGGTTTCTGTCCTTTGCCGCAGGAGCCATGCTCTACGTAGTCATAGAAGAACTCATCCCGGAATCACACAATATGGGAAATAAAGAATCGGATCTGGCCACTGTTGCGGTACTGTCAGGCTTTCTTTTGATGATGGTGCTTGACGTAGCTCTGGGGTAGTCGCGATTAATTTTCATTAATCTGCGATTTTATGAAAGCAATTTCCAAAAACAACCGAACTTTTGGCATGATATTTACAATATTACCTCCCAAAGATTAATTATTAATGGCATCGCGTTTTAAAAGTTTTCAACAGTTTTTAAACTTCAGAGCTTGCAGAAAAATCAGCTGTTACGCATGCTCACGGTTATTTTTAAACTGTGTGTGTACAAAACTTTTCAACAGCTATGTGCTTAACTCAATACATTTTTCAACAAACTTGTACAATGATTAACGTTATGAGATTAAATGTTATTTACTAAGATTTTTGGCTTGACTTTTATTTTTCTGCAAGATTGTCTGCAAAAGTTTTCCCATAAATATTTAACAATCTACAGACTTTTCAACAAAAGCTACAGCTTAAAAATTACCGTAATTTACTTACGTTTATGAAATTCATGGCTTTATTTACAGAAGTATTAGTTATATATCAATATGATATATAGTTTATCAACTCAGCATCAACCAATCTGCCTATATTAACAGTCGACTTATTTAAAAATATTCTGCCGTATTTACGCATTAAATTTCAACAGATCAGATATTGTCATTAACTCATTGAGTTTAAAAATAATTAGCTAAAAGCAAACTGTCATTCATATCAGTTTTCAACATTCAATTACAGGCAGACAAACGCCGTTTACCCACCAAAAAACACGCAATCTACATATTTTTCCACAGTAGTACAAATTTATTTTTACTACCCCTTGATTAAAACTTAATTTTCAGATCTGAAAGTTTCATTAATCTGTACCGTTTGCAACGGTTAATGCTCAGCTCAGGCTTTTTTTAAACTGGACGCATCTAAATTACGGATCGCTTGCTAAGATGTGCGCCGAAAATACAACGGAGCAAACATGGCCAAAGCAAAACTTTTACGCTCGGGCATGGTGACTTCAGCTGCCACCTTCGCCTCAAGAATTCTCGGTATGATACGTGACATGGTGATAGCCTCGGTTTTGGGAGCCGGACTTTCTTCGGACGTATTCTTTTTTGCCAACCGCATTCCCAATTTCTTCCGCCGTCTGTTTGCAGAAGGAGCATTTGCTCAGGCTTTCGTACCGGTCATGACCCAAACCAAAGAGCAGCAAAGCAAAGAAGCCTTGCAAGATCTGCTCGGCAAAAGTGCCGGAACTTTAGGCGGCATAGTGTTGCTGGTAACCGTAGCCGGCATGCTGCTCTCGCCGGTACTCACCGCTGTTTTCGGGTGGGGGTGGTTTCAGGCTGCCTTAAACGAAGAAGCGGACGGAATAAAGTATTACGAAGCCAGCGAGCTGTTGCGCATCACCTTCCCTTACCTTTTTTTCATCACGCTTACGGCACTGTGCTCGTCGGTACTCAATGTTTTCGGAAAATTCGGCATTCCGGCGGTTACCCCCTGCATACTCAATCTCACTTTGATAGGAGCGGTACTGATTTTCGGAAAAGAGTGCCGCAATCCCAATTTGGTACTTGCTTATGCCATGGTAGCAGGAGGAATACTGCAACTTTTGTTTCAACTGCCCTTTGTGATGAAGTTGCACCTTTTGGTTCGGCCTCACTTTGCCTGGTCACATCCCGGAGTCACCAAAATAAGACAACTGATGCTTCCTGCCATCATCGGCGTCAGCGCCTCGCAGTTAAATCTATTTATAAGCACGCTGCTGGCCTCATTTCTTGCAACCGGGGCCATTTCCTACCTTTATTATTCGGACAGACTGCTTGAATTCCCCATCGGGATCTTTGCCGTAGCCGTCTCTACGGTGATCCTGCCTGCTTTATCCAAGGCAAGATTAAAAGCAGATCCCGCGCTGTACCGCGAAACCTTGGATTGGGGAGTAAGGCTGGTGCTGCTTTTGGGAATACCTTCTATGTGCGGGATCATCGCCTTGCGCGAACCTATCTTAAGAGTACTGTTCATGCGCGGAGCCTTCGGCTCTGAGCAGGTACTTTTGTCATCAGCGTCTCTTTTAGCTTCGGTATCGGGGCTTGGTGCCATCATGCTGGTACGGGTACTGGTACAAGGCTTTGCGGCAAGACAGGATACCAAAACCCCGGTGCGCTGCTCTTTAGCCTCAATTGCCTCCAACATAGCGTTGAATCTCATCCTCATAAAACCGCTTGGCTACGTGGGACTGGCTCTTTCAACGGCACTGGCAGCTTATGTAAACGCCTTCTTGCTCTTATGGTTTTTAAAAAAGCGCGACATCTACAGCATAAGCTCGCGCTCGCTAAAATTCATTCTGAAAATTGCCTTGTCAGGAACGCTGATGGCTTGGTGCATACGTTTTTTATCTCCTGACAACGCCGAGTGGTTTGCCATGGATACCCTGACCTCGATAATGTATCTTGCGGCCTTAATTACAGGAGGTGCTGCAATATATTTCATTGCCGGTCTCATCTTCGGAATACGTCCGCGCGAACTTAAACGCTGAACTTGAAAAGACCTTGCGAAATTTTGTTATTTGCGTGTTGTTTCAAGATTTTGCCTTGATTTAATGCCTATAATTGAGGTAGGAAAATCTGAATCTGTCCGCTTCTTCAAAGAAGCTAAGGAAGGGCTATATGAGACAGTACAATCGCATCATCGCGGTCATCGAACCCAGACGCTCCGAGCAATTGGCTTTAAAGCGCGCCATAGAGTTTGCCAAGTATAATCCGCGTGTCGAGATCACCGCACTTAGGCTGGTTTATGATTTCTCCGCCGACATTCATGTGCTAAACCGCATGAGTGAAGAAGCTACCCGTCAGGATGTTTTGGCCACCAACAAAAAACAACTTGATGAAATGCTTGAGCCTTTCATGAAAGAAAGCCCGGTCAAGATCACGCCGAAAGCCGTTTACACCCGCGATATCGCCGCCGGGATCCTGGCAGAAGCCGAGCATGACAATTGCGATCTCATCATAAAAGCTGCCAATAATCACAAGGTATTGGATTCCATACTCTTTACCCCCATCGACTGGTATTTGTTGCGCAATTCAAAAGTACCGGTGGTGATCGCCAAAGATCACGAATGGAAGACGGGCGGCAATATCGTCGTCGCCGTGGATTTCTCTTTTGAAGGACACCGCGGTGCCAATGTGGCGCTGTTGCGTGAAGCTCAGCAACTGGCCATGATCACCAAGGGCAAGATCCATCTTGTGAACTCAGCCTCGGTGGTACTGCCGACCATCATGCTCGAAGTTCCTCACTACGCTCCTGAAGTATTTGCGCAGAGCATAGTCAAAGAGCACAAACGCCGTATTCTCGAATTTGCCAAGGCCCACAATATTCCCGAGGAAAATTGCCACATCAAAGAAGGCATGCCTGATGAGGTGATCCCCGAGATCTGCAATAAACTCGACGCCGATGCGGTATTTGTAGGATCTGCCGGCAGAAGCGGTGCCATGGCGGCTTTGATAGGCAATACCTGCGAGGAGATCGTCGACTATATTGCAGCCGATCTCATCGTGCTCAACAACAAGACTTTAAACTCTGAAAAAGATTAAATCTGTTCGACCAAGCTTTAAAGGCGCGGGATCCGCGCCTTTTGCGTCAATCATGCAGATACACGAACACGCCTTTCCAGGTAAGATACACGCCTTGCTCATCCGTGTATTGTTTTGCATACTCTTCTTTAAAAATATTGAGTCTGTCTTTGGTCCAGTGCAAAGTGGAATTGGATACCGCGGTAACTCCGGTGGCTTTTAATGCCCTGAGCATGGCCTGTACATTGGGGTAATGACAAACACAACGCCCGGGATCAAGGTGTACGCTGAAAAATACCTTTTCAACTATATCGATCATCTCAAGATAGCTGGGATAAGAAATCCCTATGCCTGCAAACTCCGAGATCTCGCGCAGATTCCCTTTAAGAAAAGTTGAAAAACACAAATCGCCGCTGAGCTTTAAATGGCGTCTCATATTTATAAGTCCGTCTTCCATGGATGAAAACCACTGAAAGGCAAGATTGGAGACGATGAAATCGTAACGCTCTCCTAGGTAATCGCACTCGGCATCAGCTTTGATAAATTTAACCTCGGGATGATTTTTAAAGCGTTTGCGACATACCTCCAGCATACCGTCACTGATATCGCAAAGTACCAACTCCGCAGGATGCTCTTTTAGCAGCAATTCCGAGAAATACCCGGTACCGCAGCCCACTTCCAACACTCTTTTGCCCTCAAGATGGCCTTTTAAGACACCTGCCAAAATCTTGGCAAAGCATCGCTGAGGCTTGGCATACTGATCGTAAGTCTGTGCGGCCTTGGAAAAAAGCTGCGCTCTTTTAGTTCTTTCTTTAGGATCCATAATTAAAAAACTCGATTTCCAAAAATTGAAATCACGAAAATTGCCTCGATAGGGAACGTTATACGGATATCGCTGCTCTTTGGAATTTGGTGACTGTTTTTGAATGCGTCCGTACAATTTTTGGAAAAATACGAACGTCCTCACCAAGATACAGTCAGGAAGCCAGTGTACTGCTTATTGATTTTCAATCAAAATATTTTTTAGGGATGATCCGCCAGCATTTTGGAAATATCTTCATCTGAAGATTGTAATGTCCCAATTAAGTAAGCGTCTTCAGTTACGTTTTCTAACAGTGATAAAGCTGGCTTTTGAAGATCACTTTGACTTAGTCATTTTGTACTTCTATTGCTTCACCTTTAATCATGCAACTTACTCGCGTTTTTCATGGATCATCATAGCCTTTTCACAGTCCTTGCCGGCCCTTCTGACAATTTAAATACATACGTCTTTCATCAGCATTCATGAAAAAAAACGTAAGCTTTCAAAGCTTCATTTATTGCAGGATCGTTCATGGCTATTTCCTCCTTTTCTTGAAAACTCAGCTTCCTTG
>CALBLB010000385.1 GCA_937896115.1 uncultured Succinatimonas sp. | reverse complement strand
GGTTTAATCATCATAAGACTGTCTGAATTTTAAAAAGTTCCCGACAAAGATCACATTTTTGCATGTAAAAGGAAAACTTTGTGCGATAGTCGTATTTTCATCTGCTATATTTAGCTTGCCTTGAGGGATAACCCTGAAGGTCGATGATCAGCCGTTGAGCATGATCACGTTTATTATATTTTTTTAGGGTTTTATTTACTATGAAGAAGTCAGTATTAGCTGTAGCTATTGCTGCAGCCGCCTTCGCAGCTTCTGCTGCATCTGCCGCTCAGGTTTATGACAAAGATGGTACCACTTTAGCAGTCGGTGGCCAGATCGAGTTCATGGCCGGCAACGCTGGTAACAAATATTTTGGTAATTCCGCTCAGGATGCTACTACCCGTGATCGTGCCCGTCTGACCATGGCCGGTCGTACTCAGCTCACCAGCAACATCGCTGCCTATGCTTATAATGAGTGGCAAGCTGATCATTCTGGTTCTTCTAAAGAAGATGCTACTCTTAAGGCTCGTCAGCAGTTCTTAGGTGTTGATTTCGGTACCTTCGGTAAAGTCCAGATGGGCCGTTACAAGGATCCTTTCGTCTTCGCTTCTTCTGCTGTTGACGTTTTGGACGAAGTCGGTGTGTACGGCTGCAATGACGAGCGTAACTCCGGTCACCTCTCCTATATGTGGAAGGGCTTCGGTTTTGACGCCGGTGTTTCCTATCAGTTTGCAGAAGATGAGTACAAGACCGATACCGACGGTTCTTTCGACGTTGATTCAGGCTTCTCCGTCTATGCCGGCTACACCTCTCCTGCTGTCGTCTTCGGACCCATCAGTGTACGCGCTGCTTATCTCTATCTGAACGGTCAGGACAAGCATGATGCAGCTGGTGCTGGTGATGTCGATGATCTCAAGACCGTCGACGGTTCATTGGCTTGGGGTACCAATGGCAAGGGCTTATATGTTGCTACCAACTATGCCTATGCTAAGACCACCTATATTGATTCAGAAAAAGAGCAGAAGGTTAAAGCTTGGGAAACCGTTGCTACCTACGGATTCGAGTGTGGCGTGCGTCTCGGCGCTTCCTATCAGTTTGTGAAGTTTGAAAAGACTGCTCCTGCAACTGATGACGTTGAAGGCGATATGAAGTTTGTTCAGCTGATTGCTGACTACAATGTCACCCCCAACTTCAAGATCTGGGCTGAAGGCTTAATCGACGCCGGCTCCGATGTCGGTTACGGCAAGATTGTCAGCGATACCGATGTTAATAATGCTAAAGATGGTCACAACTCCATCATGTTCGGTGCCCGTTACGTATTCTAATTTAGTTAGAGTATAACGAATCTGAGGCCGGCTTAAGCCGGCCTTTTCTCTTGCTTTTCAATTCTGAAAAGTCTTTTTCTTCATTTCACCAAAGTGCAAAGCGATCAAAAAATGTGATTTTGATCGTGAATTCTTGATCTTCATTTTGTGATGCGTATAATACTTTTAGTTAGTTGATACTAACTTAAAATAGTGTACGCTAACTGTCTTTCTATTTTTAAATATTGGGATTTATTTACTATGAAGAAGTCACTCTTGGCTTTGGCTGTTGCAGCTTTTGCTGCTACTTCTGCTTCTGCTGCTCAGGTTTATGACAAAGACGGTACCACTTTGGGTATCGGCGGTGAAGTTGAGACCATGTATTGGTCAAATCACGCCAGCGGAATGGATTCTGAAGATCAGACCGTTTCTGATCGTGTTCGTTTCAGCCTCGACGGCCGCACTCAGCTTACCAACAATATCGCTGGTTACGGTTTTTACGAGTGGGAAGTTGAGCACAAGGGTGACAGTTCCGAGGCTCAGGATGTAAACGCCCGTTACGCTTATTTGGGTGTTGATTTCGATAAGTTCGGTAAGGTTCAGGTCGGCCGTTACGAGGATCCCTTTGAGTATGCCGGCAACGTAGTCGATAACCTCGAAGAAGCAGGTCTCCTCTGCGGTATGGATGAGCGTAACTCCGGTCACCTTTCCTATATGTGGTCAGGCTACGGCTTTGACGCCGGTGTCAGCTATCAGTTTGCTGAAGACAACTACAATGCCGATATGCTTGGAAATGTAGATGTTGACAGCGGCTTCTCTGTTTATGCCGGTTACACCACTCCAACCGTAGGTTTCGGTCCCATCAGCATCCGTGCTGCTTACCTTTATTTAAAGGCTCAGGATCCTAAGCATGAAAGTGCAGATGGTAATATTCATTATGAAGACGAAAATGATGGTAAAGACAAACTCTTTGAGAATTTTGCTTTAGACAATATTAAGTCCAGCGATTTCGGTTTGTCATGGGGTAATATGGGAGACGGCTGGTATGTTGGTACCCATTATAATTACACCAAGGCATCAGGCCATCAGAGTGATGACACCAATCAAGACGGTTTTGTAAAATTCAAGACTTGGGAATCCATGGTCAGCTATGGCTTTGATAACGGCGTAGTTCTGTCTGCCGCTTACTCATATGTTACCCAGAAGGCTACTGTGGACGGAGAATACAATCCTCAAGAGCTGAAGTCTCTTAAGAGCAAGTATGCTCAGGTTGTGGCTTCTTACGATGTTAACGAGAACTTCCGCGTTTGGGGTGAGGCCATCTTTGACTGCGGCTCCGATGACGGCTTTAACATCTACGACTTCTACAAGGGAGACAAGGACGAAGCCGCCAATGCCTTCTTAGTCGGTGCCCGTTACACCTTCTAATCAAAACTTAAGAACTTAGTTTTTGATAGCAAGGCCGGTTGGGATTTTATTTCCGATCGGCCTTGTCATATCTTTCAAAACCTCAGTCTCAAGCCGTTTTAAAGGCTTAAATATCAACTTGCAAATTTTCCTGCGTTAATCTAAATTTTCTAAAAGAACACAATGATCCGCACGTGAATCTCTTGAAATTTAGAGGTAAAAATGCAGTTTTCCAAAACATACCGAGCAGATGATTTACCAAAACCGGTTAGCAAAGCTCTGCCTTTGGGAAAATCTGATTTTGCCGAGATCATAGAGAGCAATTGCTATTACGTCGATAAGACGGCGGTGATCAGGGAAGTTTTTGCATACGATCAAAGTGCGGTGTTGCTGATCACGCGCCCCAGACGTTTTGGTAAATCCCTGCTGATGAGCACGTTCAAATATTTTTTTGCATTGGATCCTGATTTGCCAAACGACAATTCCTATGCAAAAAAACTGTTCGGTTCTTTGGAAATCACTAAGGACGTTGATTTTTGCGATACTTTTTTAGGACGCATGCCGGTTATCTGTCTGTCACTTAAATCTATAGAAAGCAGCAATTTTTCCTATTGCGTGAATATGCTCGCAGGACAGA
>CALBLB010000384.1 GCA_937896115.1 uncultured Succinatimonas sp. | reverse complement strand
CACCAGATGCGCGGCACCAACCGATCTGACGGAGTGATCTTTTTGGATCTGAATAAATTCAAAAAGCTCAATGACAGTTACGGTCATGAAGCAGGGGATGAGGCTTTGGTTGAAATTGCGGCGATCATGAAGCGTATTTTCCCAAGCGATGACGCCGTACTTGCAAGATACGGCGGTGACGAATTTGTCATTTATTTAAAAGATCCGGAGGAGAGCAGATTGCAGGCTTTGGCTTTGCAACTTGCAAAAGAAATCAAAGTCTCTTTTGAAAACAATCCCATGAGAGGATTGACCGCTTCGGTAGGCTCTGTGTACAACAAAGCCGAAGGACATCATTTGGATGCCCTCATTAATGCTGCCGACAGTTGTATGTATGAGGCCAAAAAACGCGGCGTTCCCGTATATCACCTGTCATTATCTTCATAAGATATGCAACCCTGCATACAGAAGTTTCGGCTTTTGTACGCAGGGTAACAAGCAAACATTCAGCTAATGCAGAGTTTTTGAAAACTCTTTTTCGTATTTGCGTGCGTAAAGCAGCAGGCACCAAAAACCGATAAATGCCAGTACCGCACCGATAGCCGTTACCAATCTTATCGAAAGATCAAAGGTAAAAGGTACTCCTCCTGCCGATGCTCCGAGTGCATTACCGAGGTTAAACGCAGCCTGTACCAATGCAGCCCCCAGCAAAAGTCCTCCCGGGGAGGTCCTCAGTATGGATACCTGCTCAGGAGATGATAACGAGAACAATACTCCTGCCGTAAGGCAGATAAGCGTGATGCATACGGCGGTTGCATGACCGAATAAATCTATGCCCAGTAACAGGATAACAGCCAAAGCCTGAGCACAGGCTCCGACTTTTCCCGGGGTAAATCTGTCGCACAGTCTTCCTGAGATGAAATTGGCCAGGACCATGCAGATCCCCATGGCTACCAGTACCACCGGAACCGTATGCAGTTTGATCCCGGCAAGCTCGGTGAGTATAGGACTTATATAGCTTTGCATGCAGAAAATACCGGCGTTGCCGAACATGGTAGCTCCCAGTACCAACCAGGGAGCAGGATGTTTTAAAAAGGCAAATTGCCCGAAAAATCCGGTGTTTTCAATCTTACCGGTATCATGGATCCAGCGATAGCATGAAAAGAGTACGATCACTCCCCAGATCACGACTACGCAGAATATGGCTTTGAAATTTAAAATTTCGGCCAAGGCGGTTCCCAGCGGTACTCCGAAAATATTGGAGATGGTCATGCCGGCTACCATGATGGATACGGCGCTTGATCCTTTGTCTTTTGAAGCAATGCGTTGGGCAATGATGGAGCCTACTCCGAAAAAACTTCCGTGAGGAAGACCTGCAATGAAACGAGCTATCAGCAGGGTATTAAAATCAGGCGCCAGCACCGTAAGCAGATTACCGGTTATGTGCACCAGTATGAGCATCAGCAGTATGGTCTTAAGCTTTAAAGCTCTTAAAAACAGCAAGGCAAAAGCTCCGAAAGCTACGCCGAGCGCATAAGCAGTTATGAAATGCCCTGCCTGGGCGATGGTGATGCCGTAGGTTGCGGCGATAAACGGCAGCAATCCCATGGCGACGAATTCGGTGATCCCAAGTCCGAGAGTACCGAAAGATAAGGAAATAAGACCTTTTAATTGCATAGTATTTACACCTGATTAAACGGTTGCAGGATCATAGCAGAAGAGGCGGTTTGTTTTTAATCCGTACCGTTAAGAGGCAATTTTGCGAAAAATCAAGATAACTTGTTGTCTTTTCACAAATAATTAAAAAGATACTCTTGCTAAAAAAGTACCCATGGTAGGATTGCAAGAAATATTTTCAATAAGCAGCAAGGATAAGCAGGCTGTTTGTGCCGCTTAGCTTGTATAAGATCTGGTTTAGTTAGCTGTTCTTGTAGAAACTTTGTTTAATCATATGTCAAATACAGATCTCCTGTTGGTTGCTCCTTACCGTCATACTGGGGCTTTATGTGCGCAGGTTGTAGCGCAGTTGGGACTGTCCATCCCCATTGAGGTTGCCTACGATTATGAGGCTTTGGATGCGATAAAACGTCATCCCAAAGCACGTATAGTCATAAGCCGCGGAGGAACTGCCAAGGTTTTAAGGGGTATTCCCAATTTAACCGTAATAGACATAGAAGCTTCTTTTTACGATGTCTTCAATGCGGTAAAAAAACTTTTGTTATCAGGGTGTCATCGTATCGCCGTGGTGACTCAGGACAATGTCATAGGTCTTGAAGAAGGAGATCTGTCTTTAAACGGCGAGGAGATCTCCGTGTATCCTTGTCGCAGTCCTGAGGAAATAGAAAAAAGAGTTGGAGCGGAATTTGCCAAAGGTTGTGACGGAATTGCCGGTTGCGTGGTAGCGGTTAATTGCGCCAGACGTCTTAAGATGCATTCGGCATTCATCGATTCTGATTTTTTCAGTATCAAAAAAGCAGTACTAAACGCTCTGGAGCTTGAGCGTTCCATGAGAGCAAGAGAGATGATGTTAAGCCTCATGCAGTCACTGTTTAACAATATAGATGAAGGGGTTGTGGTTTTCGATGATGAAGGGCATGAGCGTTTTTCTAATGAGAAAGCTGCCGAGCTGCTTTCAGGCTTTAAACGCGAATGCTGGCTTGAAAAATTGAATCCTCTGTTGAAAAAAGACGGGATCCCGGCTACCGCTGTCTTGGGGCAAAGAAGAGTACTCATGCGCAATCTCGAATTAAGCTCAGGAGATCTTAAAAACCGCATGGTGGTGATCCAAGACGGATCGGCTCTTGAGGAATCGGTCAAGAGCATGAAATTTGATCTCTATGAAAAAGGCTTGTTTGCCCGCACCCATTTTGCCGATATCTTGCATGAGAGCAGGATCATGGATGAGGTGGTGGAAAAGGCGCGTAAATTTGCCAGATCTGATTCTACGGTGATGATCTTCGGGGAAACCGGGGTCGGAAAAGAAGGTTTTGCTCAAAGTATACACAATGACAGTCAGCGCTCTGACAAGCCTTTCGTTTCGGTAAACTGTGCCTCCTTGCCTGAGGGCCTGGTAGCGTCTGAGTTGTTCGGATATGCAGAAGGCGCTTTTACCGGGGCCAGAAAAAACGGACGCAAAGGTGTATTTGAGATGGCTCAGGGCGGTACCATCTTTCTTGATGAGATCACGGAGTTGCCACTTGACGTACAAAGTCAGTTATTGCGGGTAATTCAGGAGCGCGAGGTTCGTCGGGTAGGGGATGACCGCGTGATCCCGCTGGATATCAGGATAATTTGCGCAGGTAACCGTCATATTCTGGATATGTGTTCTAAGGGAACTTTCCGTTTTGATCTTTATTACCGCCTGAATGTATTAAGACTGTCTATTCCTCCGCTGCGCGAGCGAGGCGCAGATATCATTTTGCTGTTTAAGCGTTTTATGGCGGATTTTCTGCATTGTCCTGCAGATGACATAGTGATCGAGGATGAGGGAGTGCAATTACTGCTTCATTACCAGTGGCCGGGAAACGTGCGGGAGTTGCGCAATGTAGCCGAAGCTTTGTCTTTTGACGGATGCAGAGTAAGTAAAAGCAAATTGCAGGAACTTATCTCTGGTATTCAAGAAGGAGAGACAAAACTGGATGAATATTCTTTGGAAATTCCAGAGAAAGCCTGTTTAAAAGAACTTGAAGGGATCTATTTAAAACGTCTTATGGAACGTCATTCCTTAAAAGATGTATGCGCAATCTCAGGGCTTTCTCGCACCACGTTGTGGCGCAAGTTAAGAGATCTTGAAAATTGAACTGTTCGATATTAAAAGGTATAGCAGATCACAAAATAATGTTTCAAATTTAAACAATATGAAACAGCTTATTCTGTATTAACGTTTCATTTTGAAATTATTTTACTAATGCAAACGCTTGTATATTAGCAAATGACTTTTGGCACGTTTTCTGCTCTTGTGTATTTAGCTTGGTTAATAAATACAAACATGAGGAAATAAGCTATGCAGAAAATGTTCAAATCCAAAGCCGTTCTCGTCGCCGCTGCCGTCGCTTTGATGGCATCGGCCGTCTCCGATGCTTTAGCTGCCGATGAGGTGGTATTGCGTGTAGGTTACGGTAATAACCCCGGCGAGCCTTTTGATTTGGGATGCCAGAAGTGGAAGGAACTTATTGAAAAACGCTCAGGCGGCAGCTTTAAGATCGAACTTTATCCTTCGTCACAGTTAGGATCCAAAGATGATGTCATGGATCAAATGGTGGCAGGCGAGCCGGTGGCTACCTTAACCGACGGTGCTTTCTATTATGATCGCGGTGTCAAAGACATGGGCATAGTGTTCGGACCTTTTCTTTATGAAAATTGGGAGCAGGCTTTTAAGCTCAACGCTTCGCAATGGTTTAAAGATCAGTCAGATAAGGTAGCAGAAGTTGCTCATTTAAAGATCATAGGACCTGACTGGCGTTACGGTGCGCGTCATACCCTTACCACCAAACCCGTAACCAAACTTGCCGATCTTAAGGGCATGAAGATCCGTGTTCCTACCAATAATATTCAGGTAAAAGGATTTGAGGTATTGGGAGCCACTCCTACCCCTATGGCTTTGGGCGACGTTTACACCTCGTTACAACAGGGAACCATCGACGGTGTGGAAAACCCGATCCCGGTGCTCTATAACGGCAAATTCCACGAGGTGGCCAAATATTTGTTGTTAGATGCGCACGTCTACAATGTTACCAATATCGTAGTGGGTACGGATTTCTATGATTCGCTGACTCCTGAGCAGCAAAAACTTTTGGTTGAAACCTGCCATGATGCCGGTGTTTACCAAAATGAGATCGTGGAAAAAACCGAAAAAGAGCTTTTGGAAAAATTCAAGCAGGAAGGCGTAACCGTTACCGAGCCCTCGCCTGAATTTAAAAAAGAGCTTATCGAGGCTTCCAAGAAATTCTACGAACTTCCTGAATTCCAAAAAGAATGGACCCCGGGGCTTTACGAGACCGTTAAAAAAGCCATGCAGTGATCAGGCTTAATTCCTTTAAATTTCACAATAAATTTATGTACTTAAGACTGCCCTTCGGGGCAGTCAGGAGAGGTGTATGCCCATAGATAAACGAAAATTGCTAGGTAACCTTGATTTGGTGATTGCGGTTGTGTCGCTGGTGATCCTGATCGTGGTTACCTTCGGCGGGGTGATCATGCGTTATTTCATCAATGCCCCTCTGGTTTGGGCCGAAGAAGTGCAACTGTGGACTTTTTTATGGATGACCTTTTTCGGCGGCGGTGCAGCGTTTAGATACGGCAGTCATGTTGCCGTCGAAATGGTTGTGGATCTTTTCCCTAAAAAAATCCAAAAGATCATCGAGTTTGTGGATTTCCTGATCGTAGTTTGCGTGCTTGGTTATCTGTGCTGGCTTGGGGGCGACATCATCAAACTCATGCTGAAGATAGGCAAGAGCACCAGTATTTTGCATGTTCCGTTTTGGTTTATAAATGCAGTTTTGCCCTTAGGCAGTGCCCTTATGGTTGTAAGTGCCGTCAGCTCTCATATTCATAATTTAAATAAAACGAAAGAAGGAGAACAGGCATAATGGACTCCGTAATAGGTTTAAGTTCGGTACTTTTGCTGGTACTGCTTTTTATGAAGGTACCGGTATTTGTAGCCATTTTGGCAGCAGCTGCCAGTTATTTTGCGCTGCATCCTGAAATAAATTCAGTGATCTTAGCTCAGCGCGTATTGTCAGGATCGCAATCCATAGCCTTGCTGGCCATACCTTTCTTCGTGTGTGCCGGAGTATTCATGAATTACACCGGCGTAACCAAACGCATAGTGGATTTTTGCGAATCCTTGGTGGGTAATATTACCGGAGGCATAGGACATGTAACCGTCTTGGTGGCTACCTTGATGGGCGGTTTGTCCGGATCCAATCTTGCCGATGCCGCCATGGAAGCTAAGATGCTGGTGCCGGAAATGGAAAAAAGAGGTTTTTCCAAGGCATTCGGCTCGGTATTGGTAGCAACTTCAGCCATCATCACTCCGCTTATTCCTCCCGGAATTGCGATGATCATCTACGGCTCAATAGCCAACGTATCCATAGGCAAACTCTTTGTAGCAGGCATCGGTCCTGGGATCATGCTGTGCGTGATGCTGATGCTCTTAGTGGGATTGGTTTCTTACAAACGCGGTTACAAGAGCCCGGTCAAAGTCGATACTTCGGCTAAACGCGTATGGAAGACCTTTAAAGGAGCTTTTTTACCCCTGTGTCTGCCGGTGATCATCATAGGCGGCATTCGCATAGGTGCTTTCACTCCTACCGAGGCCGGATCTGTTGCCATAGTGTATTCGCTTTTCTTAGGTTTCATTTACAAAGAAATGCACCTAAAGGATGTGGTAAAGGGACTTAAGGAAACCGTCCTTACGTCTTCTGCCATCATGCTGATAATCGCGGCAGCTTCGGCTTTTGCCTGGGCTTTGACTAAGGAGAAGATCCCTCAATACTGCACGGGCTTGTTCGTTGAGCATTTAAACAGTGCCGTGGTTTTCCTGCTGTGTGTGAACGTATTTTTGCTCATCATCGGCATGTTCATAGAAGGCAATGCCGCCATGATCATTCTGGTTCCGCTTCTGGCTCCTTTGGCCAAACATTTCGGTATCGATGAAATTCATTTTGCCATGGTGGTGATCTTCAACTTCGCCTTGGGAGCTCTCTCTCCTCCTATGGGTACTTTGATGTTCGTGACCTGCTCCATAACCAAGTGCCGTATGGGTACGTTCATCAAAGAAGCAGTTCCGTTCTATGTACTGTTGGTAGCTTGCCTGTTGCTGCTGACCTTTGTCCCGGCTTTTACCACAGGATTAGTGAACTTGATCTTTTAAACAACAATTTGATTGAAAAAATAAGGAAAGTTTAAACATGAAAACGATAATTATTCCTCAGCCCGGCAAAGTTGAGATCATTGAAACCCCCATGCCTGAGCCTAAAGAAGGCGAGGCTTTGTTAAAAGTTCTGCGCGGCGGTATATGCGGCAGCGATTTGGGAACTTATCGCGGTACTTTTGCCTATGCATCCTATCCAAGGATCCCGGGGCATGAATTTTCAGCCCGTATCGAGAAATTAAACGGTGATGCCACAGCATACGGACTTCATGAAGGTATGGTGGTAACCTGCAATCCTTATTTCAATTGCGGCCATTGCTATTCATGCTCCCGCGGTCTGGTAAATTGTTGCGAGCACAATGAAACTTTGGGAGCGCAGCGTGACGGAGCGTTTTCAGAGTACATCACCATGCCTTTTGCCAGAATTTATGACGGCAAAGGCTTGGAGCCTGACGAACTTGCTGCCATAGAGCCTTTTTGCATCAGCTACCACGGAGCGGTGACGCGCGGCAAAGTCAAAGCAGGAGACAAAGTGCTGGTGGTGGGAGCCGGTACCATAGGTGCTTTGGCTGCAGTGGCTGCCAAGAGTCAGGGCGCCAGCGTGTACATTGCCGACGTGGCCCAAAAGAAGATCGATTATGCCGTAAAGAGTTTTGGACTTGACGGCGGGATCTTTAACGACGGCAGCACTTTTGCAGACAAGTGTTTTGAGATCACTCAGGGCAAGGGCTTTGACGTGGCCATTGAAGCCGTGGGACTTCCTTCTACCTTCCAAAACTGCATTGATGCGGCGGCGTTCGGCGGACGCGTGGTGTTGATAGGGGTTGGCAAAAAGAATCTTGACTTTAATTTTACCTTGCTGCAGAAAAAGGAGCTCAATGTTTTCGGTTCGCGCAACGCATTAAAACAGGATTTTTTAAACCTGATAGATTTGGTAAAGTCAGGCAAGGTCAATCTGCGCAAAGCCATCACCAATACCTATGAATTCGATGATGCTGCCAAAGCCTTTGCCGATTTTGCACTTCACGGCGCGGATATGCTAAAAGTTGAGATCAAGTTCCCTGATTAAAAAGTGACGTCGCGGTCACGATCTCACATGAAAAGCCCCGAAAGAACGGGAAAACATGCTTTAAAGGGGCTTTATTGAATTAGAATTTGTTTAAATTTTAGTAAGTTGATGCCTAAAAGTATTTTGCAAAAGAGCGTCAGCGCTAATTTAAACAACCATCATGATGAAAATATAACAAAACATAAGGAGTCAGCATGTCGGTTTTAAATTTGAGTGTTAAACCAGAACTTAAGTCTACTTTACCCATTCGCGCCATCCAGTTTGGCGAAGGCAATTTTTTACGCGGCTTCTTAGATTGGATGCTGTTCAAGCTCAATGCCCAAGGTTTGTTTAACGGCAGAGTTCTGGCAGTACAACCGACCCCGCGCGGACGTGTGATGCCCAAGCTTATCGCTCAGGATTTTCTTTACACTACCATTCTTCACGGCATAGCCGACGGTAAGGAAACCGAGGAGTGTGAGGTGATCAATACCATAGCAGCCGGTGTCAATCCTTATGAAGATGCCCAGTGGACGATGCTTAAAGAATATATCTGCAAAGACAGCGTGGATTTCGTGTTTTCAAATACTACCGAAGCCGGGATCGTTTATGCACAGGAAGATTTTATTCCGGCAAAAGCTCCTTTGTCGTTCCCGGGAAAACTGGCGATCCTGCTTTACGAACGCTTTAAAAAGAGCAAAAAGGGCATTTGTGTCATGCCTTGTGAACTTATCGAGGATAACGGTACCAAACTGCGTGAAATAGTATTGAAACACGCCGATGACTGGAATTTGGAGCCTGAGTTTAAAGATTATGTGCAAAACGAATGTAAATTTCTGAACACTTTGGTAGATCGGGTGGTTTCAGGCTATCCTACGGCTCAGGCTCAGGCTTTTGAAGAAAAATTAGGCTATGAAGATGCGCTCATGACTTGCGGAGAGCTGTTCCATTTCCTGGCCATCGAAGGCGGCGAAGACGTAAAAGAGCTGTTGCCTTTCCAAAAGATCGGACTCAACGTGGTTATCGACAAGGACATCACTCCTTATCGTTTGCGCAAGGTCCGCATTTTAAACGGAACTCATACTTCAAATGTACCTGCTGCTTTTTTGGCAGGGCTTGATACCGTCGATCAGATGATGAGCGATGCGGTTACCGGAAAATTCGTACGCTCCGTGGTTTATGACGAAATAATTCCTGCGGTAAACCTCGATAAAAACATGCTGACTGAGTTTGCCGATGCGGTGATGGACCGCTTCTCAGATCCGAGCATGCACCATCAGTTAGCTTCAATTTTGATGAATTGCACCTCCAAAATGAATGCGCGCGTGATCCCGTCGCTCTTGGACGCCAGAGCCAAAGGAATACTGCCTAAAAAGCTGTGTTTTGCAGTGGCGGCCTATATTGCGCTTTATCGCCATGCCGAAGGCAAATTACCGGTCAAAGTTGAAAGAGCAGGCGGTAAGAGCGGTGAGTTCAATGACGATGCTTATGCCGTGCAGGCTTTGTCCAAGGCCTGGACTTTCTATCAAAAGACCGAGGCTTCGGCATTGCTTACCGTCAAGTCGGTTTTGTCCGATGTAAAACTTTGGGGACGGGATCTGTCATCCGATGTGGATGTAACCGTGTTTACCGCCAAGCTTTTGCATGCGATCATCTCAGACGGCGTGCTTGCCACCATGCGTGATCTTATGGAGAATGTGTAATGCAGGCTGTGGTAATTCACGAAGGCGACAGCGTGGCTGTCGCCTTGGAAAATTTGAAGAAGGGCAGCGTGATCGCAACTTCAGCAGGCGAGATCACGCTTCTAGACGACATTACCCGCGGTCATAAATTTGCCCTGCGGGAGCTTAAAGCAGGGGAAAACGTCATCAAATACGGCTTCCCCATAGGGCATGCATCCTGCTTAATTAAACAGGGGCAGCACGTACACAGTCAGAACGTCAAAACCAATTTAAGCGGCCTTAAAGATTACGAATATCATAAACAAGCTTCAGTCACCCTGCCTAAGGTTGAACGTACTTTTGAAGGTTTTGTAAGAGCTGACGGCAAAGTAGGCATACGCAATGAATTGTGGATCATCCCCACGGTGTTCTGCGTAAACCATGTAGCCAAAGAACTTGCAGAATATGCCCGTTCACGACTTCATGAATTTCCTCATGTTGAAGATGCTCTGGCTTTGACTCATCCTTTCGGATGCTCGCAGATGGGAGAAGATCAGCGTACTACTCAGAGGGTTTTGTCGGCTCTTTCTAGGCATCAGAATGCAGGATCCGTGCTGATCCTGGGCTTGGGCTGTGAAAATAACAATCTTGGGGTGTTCAAAGAGTTTTTGGATCTTGGCGATCCCAGATTGCACTTTTTAAACAGCCAGGATGAGCAGGATGAGTTTGAGTCAGGATGTCGTATCATCGATGAAATGCTATCTCAAGCCGAGCTGTGCAGACGCAGTACCGTTCCTCTGTCAAAATTGCGCATAGGCCTTAAGTGCGGTGGATCTGACGGACTTTCCGGGATCACTGCAAATCCTCTCATAGGCAGAGTCAGCGATAAAGTGGTGGGCAGCGGCGGCACCTCGGTGATGACCGAGGTTCCGGAGATGTTCGGGGCAGAGCAGCTTTTGATGAACCGTGCTTTAAACGAAGAGATCTTTTCAAAGACGGTGGATCTCATCAACAATTTTAAAAATTACTTCAAATCTCACGGTGAAACCGTGTCGGAAAACCCGTCTCCTGGTAATAAAGCAGGCGGAATTACCACGCTTGAAGACAAATCGCTAGGCTGCGTGCAAAAAGGCGGCAGTGCCGAAGTTTGCGGAGTGTTAAATTACGGTGAAGAAATTAAGGTTTCGGGGCTGAATCTTTTGCAGGCTCCTGGTAACGACGGGGTTTCGTGTACGGCCCTGGCTGCAGCTGGGGTTGATCTCATCTTATTTTCAACCGGACGGGGTACTCCGTTTGCCACGGCCGTGCCTACGGTAAAGATCTCAACTAACAGCGATCTCTACGCACGCAAAGGCGGTAATTGGATAGATTTTAATGCAGGAGCAATAGTAGACGGCGCAGGTTTTGACGAACTTTCTGATCAACTGTTGGATTATATAGTTGCCGTAGCTTCCGGGCAAAAAACGGTCTCGGAGAAACGCGGCTTCCATGAGATAGTGATTTGGAAGGACGGTGTTACTTTGTAAAGCTTAAGGAAAGTTAACCAAAGCCCTGCCGTATCGGCAGGGCTTTTGCTTGGAGTGTATTTCCAAACTTTAAAAAGCTCTTTTTTGCGAAAAAATTTTACCGTTTGCTCAAAATACGCACCATAAAAATACAAAATACGAAAGCAAAAACCGTTTTTTGTCGATATTTAAAAAATATTTTTGCTAACCTGATCACAAAATAAAAAATGTGTTATATTGATCACACTCCTTATGTTTGTTTGATTGTTCAGCCCCTAAGACGAAAAATTCTTAGGGGTTTTTCTTTTTTATACCCAGTGCTCTTCGGTTAATTGATTAAAGAGCGGATGCTCTCTCATGGTCGGGTTGGGATCGACCGCCACGCGACGTTTGGCCACAAACAGCATGGGTACATCGTTGATAGAGTCACCGTAAGCCCAGGAGTCGGCTATGCTGAACTTATGTTCCAGCATGAATTCTTTGATGCGTATGACTTTGTACTGCTGATAAGGTATGACTCCTTTGCGTCTGCCGGTTAAAATCCCGTTTATCCTGCTCCATGGGAGAGGCAATTATATAGGGGATCCCCAAAGCATCGGCTACGTGACGTACCAAATAGTCGTTGGTAGAGGTGACGATCACGCAGATATTTCCGTGATCTTTATGCCATTTGACGGTTTTTAAAGCCCCCGGTTTAAAATGCGGGGTTATGTGCTCTTTTACACATTCGTCAAGCAGTTTTTCCCTTGCTTCTTTTGGCATGCCGACCAGCGGTTTGCAGGCAAATTCGGCAACGGCCGTAATATCCACCTCTCCTAAGAAAAATTTACGTCCCATCTCTGCAAGAGGTTCAAGGTAACTTTCTTTAATGATCCCTTTTTGTACGTAAAAATGCAGGCTGATGTCGTTGGTATCTCCGTCTACCAAGGTTCCGTCCATGTCAAAAAAAGCGATCCCCATTTTCCCTCCCGAATGCGCGCTAAAGGCACGAAATGTGTATTTTTTTAGTGCAAAAACAGTTAAATGCACCAAATTAGGTTCTAGATTTAACAAAATTAGAATAATCTTCATTTGTTTTACAAAACAAGGTATTTTGCAATAAAAAAAACTTCAAGATGTGAAATTGCACACATATTTTTTTTAATGTACTGATATTTAAGAGGCATAACATGAGTCTTTTGGAACATCTCAGCACACGAGTAAAACTTTTGGGCGGCTTCTCTTTTGTGGTGTTACTTACTGCAGTAGTGGCTTTGGTTTCGGTAAGACAGACCATAAGCGGTATGGAAACTTCAAACGAGATCGTTTCAATTTCCGACGACGCTTCGGCGGATCTGCGTAAGTTGCAAGATCTTATTTCAGGATCGGCAGGTGAAACTCTTGCATATTTAAACGGCGGCAACAGCGACAAAAGAGCTTTTTTTGACAAGATAGACCAGCATCTAAAAGAACTTGAAGAACAGGCGGAAGCTTTTAACGATAAACAAATAGGATCAGCAGTTGCTGATGATAATTATCAAAATGAGGTAAAGTCACTGCGCCAGAACGTCTCAAATTACATCGCTTTTTTCAATAATCGCATCCGACCTTCGTTAAATGCCGATCATCTTGATGTTGCCATGCGCGATTTCATTGCTACGGAATTGCCGCTTTTTGATCTTTTGTCAAAAAATGTGGCACACCTAAATGAGGCGGTGGATGCAAGGATCAAACATCTGTCCTTGGTAAATGCCGATAAAACCGACATGTATGTGGCAGTGGGGATCACCGTTGCCGGGATCGTGATCGCCATGATCATGGGATTTGTAATTTCAGGCTATATCACCAGTCGTCTTTATAAGTTGCGCAAAGCCTTGGAACAAGCTGCCGGCGGAGATCTTACTTTTGAAATCAGCGCCGACGGAAGCGATGAGTTTGCAGAGACCGACAGATATTTGCTCAAAATGCGCGATGCCTTGGTTCAGGCTCTGAATATGGTTTTGACGGCAGCCTCTGCCACGCATAAAGATATAGATGAACTGCAGCACATCACCTCTTCAATTCATGAAAGAGTATCTGAAGCGGAAAACCGCAGCGTTACCGTGTCGGCAGCTTCTGATGAAATGGTATCCACTACTTCCGATATAGCCAAAAACTGTGAAGGAGCTGCCGCAACTGCCAGCGAATCCAACAATATTACCGATCACGGTGTAGCCCAGATTGAGACGACCATATCCGGGATCCTGCGTCAAAAGGATAAAACCGAACACGATTCTGAGCATATTCGCGCGCTTAAACAACAGTCAGAAAAGATAAGCTCCATAGTCGAAACCATAGAGGACATATCCGAGCAAACCAATCTTTTGGCATTAAATGCAGCCATCGAGGCCGCGCGTGCCGGTGAAGCCGGAAAAGGCTTTGCCGTAGTGGCCGATGAGGTTCGTGCACTGGCCAAACGTTCATCCGTTTCTGCCCATGAAATCACCAAGATGGTAGAACAGGTTCAGCAGTATGCCGACAGCGCCGATGCCTCCATGCAGGAAAGCGTTAAAAATATGGATGATTTGGCCCAAAAGGGTACGGCAGTACAGGATGTGCTGCAAGGCATCATCGATCATGTAAAACAAGTGCATACGCAGATCACGCAAATTGCCACGGCCGCGGAGCAACAAACTACCGCAACCTCCGAGATCTCGTCAAATATGCAGGGGGTAACTACCATCACCAAAGATATTTCAGGCGGTACTGACAATGCGATGAAAGCTTTGGAGGAAATAGATGCCGGTATGGACAGCGTACAGCAAGAACTTAAATTCTTTAATTTGGGAAACTGATGCAGAAATACGCAAAGTATGACTGATTTTGTAAGTTAAAACCTTGCAAGAGGTAATTTTAAGCTCTTAAAGCTCTGCACTTGTGTACAATGTCAAAAGAAAAATTTGCGTGCATGAAGTTGGTAAAATTGCACTCAATTTGACAAGATCTATCAAGGTGGCTGTAAAGTGCAGGCTTTATGAGGGAGCTTTTATGAAAATTACCAAATTTAAGATAGCTTTGGCTGCAGGTGCAGTGTCCTCTGCGTTGTTGCTTAACGGATGTGTGGCTGCCTTGGTAGGCGGCGCTGCTGCAGGAGCCGGTGCGGTGGTAGGCTCTGACAGTCGTACTGTCGACATTCAGATGTACGATGAGCAGATAGAGCAGGATTGCAAACATATCTTAAGCGATCATCGCAGCGACTCCGATGAAAAAGTATTCAACGTAGCCGTAGTGGCGGTAAACGGCAACGTGCTTTTGGCAGGTCAGACTAAGAACCAGAGCTATTTCAACTCCTGTCTTGAGCAGATAAAACATGTCGAATACGTGCGTCACGTCTACAACTATGTTGAAAATAGGGATCCCATTTCAAGCTCGGCTATAAGTAACGACGCTTGGATCACGTCCAAAGTAAAGAGTCAGTTGCTCTTTGGTAAAAATATAAGCTCAGGACGTTTCAAGGTCTTTACCGAAGATAAGGTTGTCTACCTTATGGGCTATGTGACACGAGACGAAGCTTCGCGTGCCGTTAATCAAATTAAGAAGAATGTTTCCGGTATACGCAAGATTGTGACCATTTTTGATTATATGGACAGTGCTCAGAACCCGGATCCTGCCGCGGAGCAAAGAAAGCAGGCAAGTACGGTAAACCGTTCGTCATCAATGGCAGCTGAATCGCAGAGTACTGCTGATAACGGCGGGGCCACCATAGTAGGAGACGATGAACTTTTGACTCCTGCCAAGCCTGCTAATTGGTAAGGAATGACATGACCGCCCGTCAGTTATGTATAGCCGGGGTATTCAGCCCCAACGAAGGTGAAGAAGGTCAGACCGTCGAGTTTGCGGTGCTGGAGTGGAAAGTTCTGCCCCAGCGCGACGGTCCTACCGCATCAGATGAACTTCCGCATATTCGTATTCACACTTTCGTTACTCCGAGAGTTCCAAGCAGGATGCGCTGGGGTATAGTCAATGAGCACGGTATCGACACCAAGATGTTGAGAGCCAAGTTCCAAGATTATCCTTCCGAGCAGGATCTGTTGCGCGAAAACTATTTAAAAGGGCTTGACTGTGTGATCTTCGATGCCAACAAGCCTTTGGTGCGCGAATTGGTAGCAGACTGTGCGTCGGTTGAAGATCTCAGCGTCATGTGGCAACAGCTGTTCATCAATTGTAAGGATGAAAACGTAAGGGCGGCCGCAACTCTCGATGAAATGCTGGAATGTCTTCATTTTCCTAAGGTTTTGCCCATATCTCAAGCTTCAAAGCATTACACTCCGCTTATTCTTGAGCTTTATGCCACTGCCGCCTTATGGTCGGCGCTGCGTTTTTTGAGGATGCATCCTGAGCGTATTGAGGCAGTGTTGGCTGCTACCCAGCCTTTAAACGGTTTGTGGCCGGTAGCCGAGGCTCCAGAGGTGTGGTTTGAAGGAGAACATGCCGATCTCTCTTCGTTTACAAGACAGGAGCTTGAAGACTTTTTCTCACGTCCTGCGCAGGATTACATAGATTGGCACCGAACCTGTAAATACGTAAATGACTGGGAATATCGCCGCGACGTGGACGGGGCGATGTCGCCAGATTCGATCCCCGACGGCAGGGAAGTGGTAAGTTATGTTTTCAACCGCCTCTTTGATTTGCGCATGCAACTGTGGATCTTAGTTTACTATTCGGTATTTGCTCACAAGAACGAGTATGCATCGGAAATCGCTTCGGCAGGAGGAATGTCTCCTAAACTTAGCGATTCTGTTAAAGAAGATTTTTCTGGTTTTCTTACCACTCATCTTCAGGATTTTCTCTCCTCAAAACAAAAGCAGTGGCTCATACGTTCGGTATTGGTCAATTTGCTAAAAAAACGTGCTGAAAAAAGCTATGAACAGTATGATTTTGATGCCTTGTTGCAAGAGCAACGTCAAAGCCGTACCAATTTGCGCTACTACTTAAAGCAGGAGCCTGCCTCTTCTGCAGTACGCTATTTCTTTGAGGTGGCGGCCGAAAACGGCAAACAGATCCTGTTTAGGCGTTATCTCATTTCAGGACGGGGTGAGGAGCGCAATCAGTGTGTTGAAGGGGTAAATCGCCACATTAATGCTTTTATGAAGGAAGTAAAAGATCCTTTTTCCTGTTTTTGGACGGGGACACAAACACGTAATTACGTGCAATGCGTCACCGGAGTTGCCTGGAAGGATGTGATCAGGGCACCGCGTATCAATGAAAGCGCGCGGGTAAAACAGGTAAGAGCTTTGGTATCCGAGCTTATCCTTCAGGAAAGTGCCGGGTATATCAAAGCCTTGCGCGAGCATTTTGTGCAGATAATTACCCGTATCAATGAGGACGACGGCCGGGATTTTCGTGATCGTTTTGCTTTCATGGGAGTGTCGGTAGAAATTGAGGTCACCTCTCGTTCACAGATCCCTTTTTTCAAACGCATGCTGCGTTTGAAGTAATAAGATGCGTAAATTAAAAAAATTAACTATTGCAGGTGTGGCGATCTTGGTAACCGCTCTCACAGCCTCTGTTTCCAATATGGCAAGCGCTGCCGAGATCTTCGGTACTTACAACAACGGCTGCATAAGAGGAGCATCTTCGCTTGAGGAAAGTCCTTATTTGCAGGTGCTGCGTTATGCGCCGGGACGTGCCTACGCTCATCCTGAGCTTATAAAATTTATCAATGATTTGGCAAAAAAAGCCGTGTCCTCAGGATTGCCTCCTTTGCTTATAGGAGATCTGTCCAAGCATTACGGCGGAACTTTTGGCAGAAAGTCTGCTCACGGCAGTCATCAGATAGGCCTCGATGCGGACGTGTCTTTTGATTTTGCTTCTCCCCGTCGCAACCAAAGTGAGCTGGCAAATCCAAGAGATCTGCCCTTGGTTGATGCCAAAGGACGTCCTACGCATTTTTTCGATACGGCAAGAGCCAAACTCATTTTGCTAGCCGCATCTGATCCCAGAGTGGAACGCATCTTTGTAGCACCAGGGATCAAAAAGCGCATGTGCGATCTTTTGTCCGTCAAAGCGCAACATGATGAACGTATCCAACAGGCTTTACGTCGGCTTCGTCCTTGGTTCGGGCACCGTGCGCATATGCACGTGCGTTTGGGATGTCCCGTTGACAGCCCGTGGTGCATACATCAGGCGGCGGTTCCTCCCGGGGACGGTTGCGGTGCCGAACTGCAAAGTTGGTTTGAACCGCCCAAACCCGGTGCATCGTCAAATAAACCGAAACCTGCGAAAAAAGAATTGCCCGTGCAATGTCAGGCAGTGCTTGCCGGACATTGATGCCGCTTTTTTGTGCAAAAAAAAGAAAACCACAGCAGAAGAGGCAATCTTTTTTGCCCGTGTTAATATTCTGCAAGTTAATTTAAAAGATCCGGAGTCATAAAAATGAAGGTTGCCGTTGTCGGAGCCAGCGGATATGCTGGAGCGGAGTTGTGCAGGATCATAGCAAGGCATCCCAAGCTTTCGCTTGGAGGAACTTTCGTTTCCCCAAACAGTGCAGATCTTGGTAAAAAGATGTCCGATCTCTACGGCTCTCTTAACGGGATATGTGACTCTGTTTTAGAGCCGGTTTCAGACTCTTTATCCTCTCGTGCCGACGTTTTCTTTTTAGCAACAGATCATCGCGTAAGTCACGATCTGGCACCTAAGCTTATAAAAGACGGTAAAACGGTTTTGGATCTTTCCGGTGCCTTTCGCTTAAGTGATCTTAAAGTTTTTGAAAAAGCTTACGGCTTTGCACATGAGCATGCTGATTTGTTAAAAGACAGCATTTATGCTTTGCCGGAATTTATTTCCGCTGAAGAGTTGCGCTCAAAGAAAATGATTTCCCTGCCGGGGTGCTATCCTACGGCCTCTCAGCTTGCCTTAAAACCTCTTATCAATGCCGAGCTTCTTGATTTAACTTATCGTCCCGTCATCGATGCTGTAAGCGGAGTTTCAGGAGCAGGGCGCAAGGCCAAACTTTCAAGTTCATTTTGTGAAGTAAGTCTTGCAGCTTACGGGGTGTTTACCCACCGTCATCAGCCTGAAATAGCCGAGCATTTAGGATGTGAGGTGATCTTTACCCCGCATTTAGGACCGTTTAAGCGCGGAATTCTTGCTACCGTAACGGCAAAATTAAACTCCGGGATCGGGGAAGCTGAAGTAAACAAAGTCTATGAGTATGCTTATGCTCATAAACCTTTGGTGAGGTTTAAGCATACTTTGCCGCAGCTTGCCGATGTGCAGATGACGCCTTTTTGCGATTTAGGCTTTAAGGTTTCTTCAGACGGTTATATAGTTGTGGTGTCGGCAATCGATAATCTGTTAAAAGGTGCTGCATCTCAGGCAGTGCAAGTGCTTAATTTGCATTGCGGCTTTGACGAAACGGCAGGACTTGTGTAGCATAGTTCTTATGAAAGATGTAGCAGTAGTCAAATTAAGCGGAAAAGCCCTGGGAGCTCAAAAAGAGCTCACGGAGCTTTTTGTTGCGCTTAAAAATACTCCTGCCGTGG
>CALBLB010000383.1 GCA_937896115.1 uncultured Succinatimonas sp. | reverse complement strand
ACATCTGACAACAGCGTAAAAGACGCTCCTAAATTGCCGCCTCCGTCTCTGGTGCGCATCTGATCCCACAGTTTATTACTGTTTTGATTAAACCTGGTGTGCTGAGCCTGATCATAAAAGTTAAGATTGTGCGGAGATGCGTAACGCTCTGCTGGGCGGTAGATGGCATTGAGCTTTGCCTTATCTGATGAATTGAGAGTGTAAATATCGTGCATTCTCAATCCGAGGAGTAAGTCTTTCATATTGGTCGCTTACTGGCTGGTTCATCACCTGACGGATGACGGCGTGTGATCTTACATACATGAAGATTGCATGCATCAATATAACGGGTTATCAGGAATAATCAAGAAAAAATTAAAAAAAATTTCTATATATAACAGCATTTAGCTTGATTTTCTCCTAAATTGTAAAAAAATTCCCAATTTGGGAGAAAATTTAGGTGTTAAAAGCTTAAGAATCGCTTTTAAGCGGATCCTTATGATCAATTTTTAAGGAGTCACCTTGCGTAAGTTAGGTCGTTTAAGACTTTGGGGAGAAAAATATGCTAACAGTACTGCACATAACAGCAACATCACCCCGCCTGACACAAAAAGAGCCCACATGCCGCAAGTTGCAGCGATGAATCCGCCGAGCAGAGGACCGCTTCCAGCTCCGCCTTCCTGAAAAGAATAAAGTAAACCAAAGGCAGTGGCTCGATCACGCGGTGCCGTAACCTGAACCAACAATGCATTGATCATAGGAACAATGCCTGCAAGACACATCCCGCTTAAAAATTCCAGGCAGGCAAAAGGCAGGAGAGTTTCAGGTACGGCAAGCAGTGCGTAAAAAATACTGGCACTTATCATTGCAGCAATAAGACAGGCTAAAAATCCCCGTCTTTGTCCCTGAATACCCCACCAAGGTGAAGCTAAGGCGCCTGAGATACCCTGCAGAGAAAAAACTACTCCGGAAAGGACAATCCCGTCTGCTTGTGCTCCTGAAAGATCGTTGACGTAGGGGGTAAGTACGGAGGCTTGCAACATGAGTATAAGAAAGGAGAGGGTAGCGATCACCAGCACCGAAAGTATGGCTTTGTTGCCCAATATGCTTCCCAAATGTACGTGATCTTGCGCAGGTGCAGATAAATGAGGGCGCTTTGGTTCATGTATGAAAACAAGACTTAAGAGGGGGACAATAGAAAGCGCGCAGGTAGTGATGACGAAAGTATAACGTACGCTTAAGTATTGGGCGATCATCCCCCCTGCCAAAGGGCCGACCACACTGCCTAAGACATTCATACTTTGCAGTATGCCCATGGCAAGACCGGTTTTCTCTTTGGGTACGGTTTCTGAGGCCATGGCTAAAATTACCGGGGTTATGCCGCAGGCAAAGCCCATAAAGGCTCTTGCCAGAAAAAGTTGCAGCGGAGTGGTTACGAATATGCAGACGCAATAGGCAACAGCCAGCATCGAACTTGCGCGCAACAGCATAAGCTTGCGTCCGAAACGATCGGCAATGCGTCCCCATAAAGGTGAGAGTAAACAGGAAAATACGAATTGAATGGAAAAACAAGCTGACGACCAAAAAGTGAGATCGGCTTTGGCGCATCCTAGATCGTTGGCAAGATATACCGGTAAAAAAGGAAACATCAGCGTATAGCTTCCCGACATGAGTAACCAGTCCAGGGAAAAAACGGTCAACGCGGTCTTCCAGTTACGCATGACATTGTCCTCATTTCACTTTAAAATTCAGGGCGGATTTTAGCAGAATGAGCACAGCTCAAATTGTTTTAAGACATTTGAATTTGCAACTTGCTACTTTAAGACTTCGGCTAAATCCTGCACGCCTTGAAATTAAGGAGCCCTGCATGCCGTTAAATCCTGATGATCTTTGGTACGAAAAAAATAAAAAAGCAAAATTTTTTCTGCTTTTGCTGTGGCCTTTATCTTTATTATTCGGAACGGTAAGTGCCTTAAGACGTTTTTTTTACCGACACGGAATGATTAAATCCCAAAGCATCAAAGCGGCAGTGATCATAGTAGGCGGGATCACCGTAGGAGGCAGCGGTAAAACACCGCTTAGCATTGCGCTTTTGAAAAAATTAAAAGCCATGGGATACACTCCCGGTCTCATCTCCAGAGGATATAAGGGAAAAAGTGACATCTATCCTCTTTTGGTTTCGAAAGATACACCTGCAGAGCTTTGCGGCGACGAGCCTTTACTCATAAAAAGAAGCGTTCTTGACGAGGCCATGGTAGCGGTTGATCCCAACCGCGTACGCGGTGCAAAAGCTTTATGTGAAAAAGGATGTGATGTTATTTTGTCAGATGACGGCATGCAACATTATTCACTAAGGCGGGATGCCGAGATTGTAGTTTTGGACGGACAACGTCTTTTGGGAAACGGCTTTTTATTACCTGCAGGACCTCTTCGTGAAGGCAAGTGGCGGCTTAAAACTTGTGACATGGTGGTATGCAACGGAGGAAATGCGACCCCCACAGGAGCACACAGAATGGATCTTAAGCTCATTTACCCGCAACCTTTGAATAAAAACACAGCTCCTTTAGCGCCAAAAAGCAAAGTATGGGTATTGGCAGGAATTGGTAACCCGAACAGAGTCAGAGACAGCGTAAAAAGTTTGGGCTTTGAGATTGCTGGTATGCTTACCCCGGGAGATCACGGGAAAGTGAAGCTTGACGATCTTACTTTGGCAACCTCAACTCATCCTGTGGTGATGACTGCCAAAGACGCAGTAAAATATAGTAAATGCGATGTAAGCGGACTTTATGTTCTTGAAGTTAAAGCTGCATTGTCACAGGATTTTGATGATGCTTTCAGATCTTTAGTGAAAAACTCCTTGCAACAATTGGCAAAGCGGGTAAAACTTGACAATTGACCTTAGTATCAATTCTCCGTACAGGAATAAATAATGGCAGATTACGTAGTGGCGATCCCGGCGCGTTATGCGTCCACCAGACTTCCCGGCAAGCCTTTGGCTTCGGTAGGCGGCGAACCTATGATCAAGGTGGTGTGTAAACAGGCTTTGCAATCACAGGCCTCAAGAGTCATAGCTTGCGTGGATGATGAGAGAGTGTATGAAGTTTTGCAAGGATGCGGAGCTGAGATCTGCATGACTTCAAAGGATTGCCGTTGCGGCACGGATCGCATCGCGCAAATGCTCGAAAAAACCAAGATGCCAGCAGATACCGTAGTGGTAAACGTGCAGGGAGATGAGCCTTTGATAAATCCCGGACATATCGATGAGGTAGCCAAGCTTTTGATAAGTTCGGGAGCCGATATGGCCACTTTGTGCTCAAAGATAGAAAAAATTGCAGATGTATTCGATCCTAATTGCGTAAAGGTAGTCATGGATAAAAACGGCACGGCATTGTATTTTTCGCGTGCGCCTATTCCCTATGAAAGAGACAATTTCGGTAAAGGTGAGGTTAAAAAACTTCAATATCCTCATTACCATCATATAGGAATTTATGCCTACAGGGCAGGGACCGTGCTTGATTACACCAAGCGTGAGCAGGCTGAAATAGAAAAGTGCGAGTCCTTGGAGCAGTTAAGACTTATGCATTACGGTTTTAAGATAGCCGTGGGGATCACCGCAACTCCTCCTGAGATAGGCGTGGATACCAAAGAAGATTTAAAACGTGTAAACGAGATCCTCTCTGGTAAGGGTATGCACTGAAAAAAAGGGCAGTGCCTAAACCGTAAAACTTCCCCGCACTAATGCGGGGAAGCGTAAGGTTATCAAACTAATGAGCTAAAGAGTCTTTGTGTACTTTGGGAAACTCTTTAAATTCGCCTTTGCGTTTTGCATATTCCAAAAATGCAGGCAACGTTACATTACGATCGTGTTGTTCGACTTTTAACACGTTGGTATCTTTCATCCCTTCGTTGAAAAACTTGTAAATAAAGTCGTCCCCTCCGAAACCTGCAGTAGCAGAATCTTCAACGCCGTTTCCGTAATAAACTACCTTAATATTGGCCCAAATGATGGCGCTAAGGCACATAGGACAAGGGTAGGCTGAAGAGTAGATAACGCAGTCGGAGAGATCCGGAGTACCCAAATTTTTGGCGGCATCGCGTATAGCCGTGATTTCAGCATGAGCGGTAGGATCGATAAGTTTGCGTTTGCTGTCATGGCCGCGACCGACGATTTTGCCGTCTTTGACGATCACAGCTCCGAAAGGAGCACCGTCTTTGTTTAGGAAGATGCTTTGAGCTTCTGCGGCGGCTTCTGACATGAAGAGGGGAACATAGTCGGTATTTGCAGCCTGTACATTGCAAGACATGAAAGAAAACAGCGCGGCAGTCAAAGCTATATGTTTGAGCATTTTAAAGTCCTTGAAAAAACACGATGTCTGCAGTGTACTTAAAATCTTTAGAGTAAAAACATATGCACATAATTGGCAGGCTTTGTCCTGTTTTAAACCGGCATTGCGCAAAAAGAAAGCACCGGCTTTTACTGCATGTCATGAGTGAGATCCTGCAAAAAATTGAGATTTTGCTCGTCTTGTTGCAAGGTTTCGCCTTTACTAATTTCCGTCATGCTCTTGTTATGCAAGCTTTATTGCGCAATAATGTCCGTGCTTGTCGGAGTGCCTTAAAGGCTGAGACTGTTTACAGAATCCGCAATGACCTGATCAGGTTAATACCTGCGTAGGCAACAAGATTCCGGCATGCGTGCATGCGAGGCTTCGTCCTTGGTGCGGTTTAAAAAGCATAAGCATAGGAAGCATCCGGAATGACCGATAACACCGTCTCCCACAATTCCAAGAAAACAACTTACGTTCCTGACATCTCCACCGTATTCGTCAGAGGATCTTCTGATGAAATTCAGGTTCCTTTCGATTGTCTGAATCTTTCAAACGGCGAAAAGATCTTAAGTTATACGGTAAAAGGGGTAAAACGCGCTGTTCCACTGAGAAAAAAATGGATCGAGGCCCGTGCTTCCTACGGCAAAGGGCGTACTCAGCTTGAACTTGCCAAAGCCGGAGTGATCACTCCTGAAATGGAATTTGTAGCCATTCGCGAATCCGGCTGTTACGGCGATGACATGGCTTTTACGCCTGAGGACGTCAGAAAGGCCGTAGCCTGCGGTCAGGCAGTGATCCCGGCCAATATTTGCCACCCTGAATCTGAGCCTATGATCATAGGCAAGCAATTTGCGGTCAAGGTCAATGCCAATATCGGCGCATCTTCGTTGTCATCAGGCTATGCAGAAGAACTTAAAAAACTTCATCTGGCCTTAAAACACGGTGCTGATACGGTTATGGATCTGTCAACCGGAATAAAAGATCTCATGGGCTTACGCAACGCCATAGTACGAGAATCCCCGGCTCCCATAGGTACGGTACCAATATACGAAGCTTTGGACAGGGCAGAAGGCAAAGCCTCAGAGCTTACCTGGGATCTGTTTAAAAAAACCGTACTTGAACAGGCAAGACAGGGAGTGGATTATTTCACCATTCATGCCGGATTAACTTCCGATCTCCTGCCGCATGCTGCAGCGCGTACTTTGGGAATAGTTTCACGCGGCGGCTCCATTATGGCTTCGGTGATGATGCGCAATGATGCTGAGAATATGGCTTACGAGCATTTTGACGAGCTTATCGAGATCTGCCGTGAATATGATGTGGCTTTATCATTAGGCGACGGTTTACGCCCGGGGTGTATAGATGATGCCTGTGACGAGGCTCAGTACGGGGAATTGCGCAATATAGGCAAACTGGCCTCCCGTTGCTTTGATGCCGGAGTTCAGTGTTTCATCGAAGGCCCGGGGCACGTACCCATGGATAAGATAGAGGAAAATCAAAGGTTGCAGGAGCAGTACTGCAATAAGGCACCTTTTTATACTTTAGGACCTTTGGTTACCGATATAGCACCAGGATATGATCACATAACCTCGGCAATAGGCGGCGCACAGATAGCCAATTTCGGCACGGCCATGCTTTGTTATGTGACTCCTTCTGAGCATCTGGCCTTGCCTGATGAGGAGGATGTCAAAGTCGGATTGGTGACTTACAAACTTGCAGCTCATGCTGCCGACATTGCCAAAGGACTTCCCAATGCCCGTATTCGCGACAGCGCCATGGCTCGGGCGCGTGCGGATTTTCGTTGGTATGATCAGTTCACGCTTTCATTCGATCCCATGCATGCTTATGAAGTGTGGGCGCGCAAGATGCCGGAAAACTGCGGTCACGAACCTGCGTTTTGTTCCATGTGCGGTCCTAGATTCTGCCCTATACGTTTAAACCGTGCCTTACAGAAAAAGTATTTAAAGCAGGAATGATTTATGACTGAAGTTCATAAGGACGATGCGGTATTTTTTAAAAGTACCGGTATGGTGAGTGCAACCGAGCTTGCCAAGCTTGCGCGTCTTGATCATGACAGGGAACTTACGCTGGTGATCGCAGGACTGGATTCAGGCGGAGGGGCAGGATTAAGCGCTGACTGTCAAAGTGTGGCGGATGCCGGATCTTATGCGCTTATAGCAACCACGGCGCTTACCGTGCAGTCTTTAAAACGCGTGGGTACGGTTAAAGCAGTTGAGCCTGAACTTTTTGCCGAAACCATGGACACTTTGATTGAGGATTTCCCGAACATAGCGGCGGTGAAGGTAGGTCTAGTGACTTCGCAGGAGATCTTGGAGCTTATCCTAAAGTATCTTGAAGGCCCGTTAAAAAACGCCAAAGTGGTATGGGATCCCGTATTGACGGCAACTGCAGGTGATTTTAAAAGTGCCGATTTAAAGGGGGCTTTACCGCGCATTTTAAAAGTTTCAACCTTGTTTACTCCCAATCTTACTGAAGCTTTGGAATTGGCATCGTGGAGTGAGGAGCGTTTTAATCGCAGCGGTATACGGGAGCTGGCCTCTTTGTTTGTAAACCAAGGATGTGCCGTGCTGATAAAGGGCGGTCATGCAAAAGATCAGGTGCAAAGTGCCGATTTTTTAAAAACGGCTGAAAGTGAAATAGTATTTACTCATGATCGCCGTCAGGGAAAAGGTGCGCACGGCGGCGGTTGTGCACTGTCATCGTTTATAGCCGGATCTCTGGCTCAAGGCTATGCACTTTACGATGCGGTGGCATTGGCAAAAAGTTACGTTACCTGCGGGATCTTGCGCCCTATGATCTCACAAGAAAAAGAGCGCCCCCCTCTTGGTCATCATCAGGATTTTTTAACTCCCAAAACTTGGCCCTTGGTTAAAGATAGAGCATTCCCTGCTTTGCGTGATGAGGCTTTCCCAAGTTGCAACGAAGATCTGGGATTTTACCCGGTGCTTGATAGCAGTGCGTGGATAGAAAGAGTACTGCGCCTTGGAGTACGTACGGTACAGTTGCGTATCAAAGATCCCAAAAGAGCAGATCTGCCTGACGAAATAGCACGCAGCGTGGAGCTTGCAAAACGTTACCACGCGAGGTTGTTCATCGATGATCATTATCAATTGGCCGCGCGTTTTCATGCTTACGGAGTACATCTTGGCATGGAAGATCTGCAAACAGCCGATCTTGAATTCATCGCCAAATCGGGACTGCGTCTTGGAGTATCCACTCACGGTCCATGTGAACTGTTTAAAGCATTGGGATTAAAACCGTCGTATATAGCTTTGGGACATGTTTTCCCCACCAATACTAAAGCCATGCCTTCAAAACCGCAGGGACTTTGGAAATTAAAGCGTGAAATAGGACTGATGCGTGCGTTGCATGTCCCTTTTACCGTCATAGGCGGCATTACTTTGGACAACGCTCCGCTCTTGCGTAAGCTCGGAGTGCTTTCAGCTGCAGCGGTAAGTGCGGTGACCAAGGCATCAGATCCTGAAGAAGCCGTGTTTGATTACCTGAGGATCTTCGGCAGCGGCGGGGGTATCTGATTTTTTGTTAACAGAGGAGCATTGCACTTGAATGCGCTATGCAAGACAGCGTCTCATTCCAGGATTTGAAAACCTCGATGAGATTTTGAAAACTAAAAAGGTGGCCGTAATTGGTTCTGGCGGCATAGGCGGACTTTGTCTTTATATGCTTACCGGAGCCGGGCTTTTGCATGTGACCGTGGCTGATGACGATACCATTGAGGATTCTAACTTGCACCGTCAGGTACTGTTTTGTGAAGAGGATCTGGGGGCGTCAAAAAGCGCATGCTGTAAAAGGGAGCTTAAAAAACTTGACAGCAGGATCACAGTAAGATGTTTTGGACGGGTAACTTCTGAAAATTTCGAAGATTTTTCAAAGGATGCCGATTTGGTAATGGATCTTTCTGATAACGTGGCTACGCGTCAGTTGGCATCAGCCATGTGTTTTAAGTTTAAAAAAGATCTTATTCACTGCTCGGTAGCAGCTTCATCGGGAATGCTTTGCGCATTTCGTTTTTCAGATCCTGAATATACGCGGCGCTTTGGTTGTTATGCCTGTTTTGCAGGAGCCGATGCCAAACCTGCTTTTCGCGGGATCACCGGTCCTTGGGCAGGTACTATGGCCTGTGCAGCGGCCTCGCTTGCCATGGATCATTTTGCCGGAAAAGATATTTTCGGAAAGCTTTGGCTATACGATCTGGAAACAAGAAATATTCGTACCTTGAATTTAAAACGCGATGTGCACTGCACTGTGTGCGGTGATCACGAATAACAGGACGACACATGCAAATAATCTATAACCATGAGACAGTCGAAGTTCCTGAAGGACAGACTCTTAAGGATTTTTTAGCTGCAAGAGGCGTCGCAACTTACGGTTGTGCCGCTGCCTGCAATGAGGAGATCATTCCCAAAACCATGTGGGAGAGCTTTACGCTCAAAGAGGGAATGAAGCTTGATGTGTTCAGTTTAGTGGCAGGAGGGTAATCAGAATGACAGAAAAATTGGTTTTAGGCGGTAAGGAATTTACCAACCGCCTCATCATCGGTACCGGCAAGTATGCTTCGGCACAACAGTTGGCCGAGGCTTGCAAGGCATCAGGTGCTCAGATTGCAACCATGGCAGTAAAACGCGTGGATGCCGAGTACCACAGCGATGAGATCGTAAAACCTCTTAAGGATTTGGGAATAACCTTCATGCCCAATACCTCAGGAGCTAAAAACGCCAAAGAAGCGGTTTTTGCCGCCCGTCTTTCCCGCGAGGCTTTGGGTACTGACTGGATCAAAGTTGAGATCCACCCGGACGTACGTTACCTCCTTCCTGATCCGGTGGAAACTTTTGAGGCGTGCAAGACTTTGTGTGCAGAAGGTTTTAAAGTTTTTCCTTACATTAACGCAGATCCGGTGCTGTGCAAACGTCTTGAAGAGCTAGGAGTGCAGGCAGTGATGCCTCTTGGCTCTCCCATAGGCTCAGCTAAGGGACTTGAGACTTTGGCTATGCTTAAGATCATCATTGCCCAGTCTCATGTACCGGTAGTGGTCGATGCAGGTATAGGATCTCCTTCTGAATGTGCTCTGGCTTTGGAACTTGGAGCCGATGCGGTGATGGCCAATACCGCAATTGCAGCTGCAGGAGATCCTGTGGCCATGGCCGCCGCATTCAAGTTGGCTCAGGATGCAGGACGCAGAGCATATGAGGCCGGTTTGGCTGCCGTTAATGAAACTGCTCGTCCTACTTCTCCTATGGAAGCTTTTTTGAAAGAGGCAATGAAGTAAATGTCTTTTTACGATGAGATCTCCAAGCTCGATGTAGACAAATTCAAAGATCTGGTGGATTCGCGTACAGATCAGGATGTGGAGCGGGCGCTTTCCAAAAACGGAAAACGTGATCTTAACGATTTTGCCGCTTTGATTTCTGAAAATGCCCGGCGCCATTATCTTGATGTGATGGCTACTATGTCAGAGCAGATCACCAGACGTCGTTTCGGGCGTTGCGTAAATATGTATCTGCCGCTTTATCTTACGAATCTTTGCAATAACAAATGTGCTTATTGCGGCTTTTCGGCAATGAACAAATTTAAGCGCGTGGTTCTGACCTTAGATGAGATCCGCGAAGAATGCGAAGCCATCGTAAAAATGGGCTATCAGAATATTCTGCTCGTTACCGGGGAAAACGATCGTCGCGGAGGCATGGATTATTTCAGACAGGTTTTGCCGCTGGTGCGTCGTTATGCCGACTATCTGCAGATGGAGGTTCAGCCGCTGTCAACAGAAGACTATGCCGAACTTAAAACTTTGGGACTTGACAGCGTTTCCGTATATCAGGAAACCTATCACCCTGAGTATTACAAAAAAGTTCATCTGGCAGGCAAAAAAGCAGACATGCGCTGGCGCATGGAAACTCCTGATCGCTTAGGACAGGCCGGCATAGACAAGGTGGGAATAGGTGCCTTGCTCGGACTTTATGACTGGCGCGTGGATCTTTGTGCCACGGCTTTGCATCTTATGTACATGCGCGAGCATTATTGGCGTACCCAAATGTCGGTATCTTTCCCGCGTCTGCGTCCTGCAGCAGGTGGTTTTGAACCGATGACTCCGGTATCTGATGCCAAGCTAGTGCAAATCATCTGCGCCTGGAGAATTTTCGATAACGAGTTGGATCTCACCATTTCAACCCGTGAGAGTGCCTCTTTCCGCGATCTTATCATTCCTTTGGGGATCACTGCCGTTTCTGCAGGATCTTCAACAGAGCCTGGCGGCTATGCTCATAAGGGCAAATATCTTGAACAGTGGACGGTAAACGATGATCGCAGCGTAGAAGAAGTGGTCGGAGCATTAGAGAAAAACGGTTTTGATGCCGTATTCCATAACGCCTCAACCACTTATTTCAAAGCTTACGGCGCAGCCGTTTGATCTGCAAAGTTAAAACTTTCCTTCCTCGGATAAAAGAAGGAAAGTTTTTTTATTCAGAAAACGCTATTCTATTTTCAAGTAACCCTTGGTATCTATATTTAAAATCCCGCTGTGACCTGCAGAATCTGAAATTTTCATTGAAGGTATCACGAATGATCCTTCGGTAGTGGCTCTTACTACCATGGCTATTCTGAAGGTTCTGCCGCGATCCGTACCTATGTTGATGCATCCTACATTGTCAATGTCTTCAAAAGAGGTTACAGGATAAAGACCGCGTATTTTGGGAAAACGATTCTCGTTGACGTTTAAGAAGCGTTCAATAGAAAGCCCGGGGATCTTTGACATATTTAATCTTAAATCAAGAATGCGGGATTCCAAGCCCTCGATTGTGAGTATCAACAGGGCTTCATCGCCTTTATGCATGGACAAGCCGTGATTAAATTGGGTACTGTAGTTATCAAAAAATACGGTGAGATCGGCTTTATAAGGTAGATCACCAAGTCCTGCAGTCCTCGTTTGATATCCTTTAACCATGACTGTAGCGTAGCGTGGGTAAGAGGCGTTGTTTTTTATCTCAAATCGTCCGTCCTGACATATTTTGCTTTCGATGGAATCGAAGTTTACATATTCAAGTTGCGACAGCATGGTACTTAAAATTTGAATTTGTGAAGTAATGGTATTGCGGTTGCGCTCTAATATTGAAGATGCATAAGCTATATGTTGTTTTGAACCAAGGGCGGTTGAGGCTAAAAGCACCAGTGCGGCATTATAGGCAGAAGATGAAAAAGCAGGCTCTGCAAAACTTTTTTCAGCCTCTCTTAGTTGCAAAGGATTGTCGTTTTCAGAAAGCGAGCTTAATGCCGAGCGTATTTGTTCAAGCTTATTCATTTCTTTTACCGCGCGCTCCAAAGCGGCGTTGGCCAAACTGTGTTCCCCGCATTTGTAAAGTATAGGCGCAAGCAATGCCAATGCCGCGGGGGAATGATTATTATGATCTGCAATCAGTTTTAAAGCCAATTGCTTGGACTGTGCCACTAAACCGTTGCGTTGCATCACCAAGGCTGCCTGAGTTTTTTCATAAGCACTGCTGAGCGGATCGGTGGCGATCACGGATACCTGATGCATCAGTCCTGCAAGCAGTTTTTCGTTGACGCTGTAACCGTGTGATAATCCGCTGCCTAAGACCTGCGCTGCTTTTATGGTGATGAGCCGGTGTAATTTAGG
>CALBLB010000382.1 GCA_937896115.1 uncultured Succinatimonas sp. | reverse complement strand
GTACTCCTGCCGGCCGTTGGGGCAAGCCTGAAGAAGTGGCTCATGCCGCTCTGTTCTTTGCCTCCAAGGGTGCCGACTTCGTTACTGGCCAGCTGTTGGCTGTTGACGGCGGTATCTTGGCTGCTTTGATGTAATTCTTACAAGATTTTTTTAAAGGCATCCTCATAGGATGCCTTTTTTATTTTAAGAGTTCACCTTGGCGTACTGTGCGTCATCAACCTCTTCAAGCCATTCATTGGATACGTCGATACCCGGAACTTCAAAAGCTAAATGAGAAAACCAGCTGTCTTTTGCAGCCCCGTGCCAATGCTTGACTCCCGCGGGAATATTTATAACCGTCCCGGGAAGAATTGCGACCGCTTCATGCCCTTCTTCCTGATACCACCCGCGTCCTGCTACTCCTACCAACATCTGACCGCCGCCTTGTTTAGCATGATGTATATGCCAGTGATTGCGACATCCGGGTTCAAAAGTAACATTGAAAAAGGGGATCTGCTCTTTTGAGATAGTGGCTAAATAACTTTGGCCGGTAAAATATTTGGCATATGCTGTATTGGGCTCTCCTATTGGAAAAATCATTTCATTTTGAAAAGCTGCAAGCATATCGTCTGTATCACTTTTGTCATTCCAAATTTCTTTGGCCTGATTAAAGGCAGCCCAAGCCTTGGGCCAACCTGCATAAAAAGCAATATGCGTGATGATTTCCGAGATCTCCGTACGGGTGATCCCGTTACTCTTGGCAGTCTTTAAATGATACCCTAACGAACTGTCTGTTATTCCCTGGCTTATAAGCGCCGTAAGCGTAACCAAAGATCTGTCCCTAAGGCTCAAACGATCATTACGACTCCAGATCTCACCGAAAAGTACATCATCGTTTAAACGGGCAAATTCAGGGGCAAAGTCTCCTAAAATTTGTCTTCCTGCTGTCTGAACAACTTTTTTGGCAACCATTTTTTCCTCGAAACAAAAAACATAAATTTTCTGTACACGGCAAATTAGCAGAAACTGCCGAAAAAAGCTCAAAATTGCAGTTTTCCGGTATTTTCAGGCAATAGAGCGCAAGGATCATGCAAATATTTTTGGGACTTCCGCATTAAAATTTAGGCTTCAGTTAACTTCCCTAAATTTTTCAACGGATAAGCACATGTTAAAAAAAATGCTGATAGTACTTGTCTTTCTTACGCTACTGCTTGGGATCTCAGGTGCCTGCATCCTTACGATGCCTGACTTTGGGCGCGTACCTCAAACCGAGAGACTGAAATTGCTCAATGCATCTCCTCATTTTAAAGACGGGGCATTTGTCTCCCCTGAAAGCACGCAAACACACTTAAAAAAAGGCTTTCTTGCGTCCATGTACAGCTTTCTTTTCGAATCAAAACGAGAGCTTGAGCCGCAAGATCCCCTACCTACTCATAAAACCGATCTTAAAGCCTTGGATCCTTCAGAAGATCTGATCGTGTGGATGGGACACTCTAGTTTTTACCTGCAATTAGGCGGAAAACGCATCCTCGTAGATCCTATCTTCTCAGGACATGCATCACCTTTTAGCTTTATGATCAGAGCCTTTAAAGGCAGCGACATATACACGGCAGACGATCTTCCGCCCATAGATCTCCTGCTCATATCCCACGATCACTGGGATCACCTCGATTACGGTACGGTAAAAGCCCTTGAAAACAAAGTAGGTAAAGTTTTAACGGGACTTGGTGTCGGCGAACATTTTGAATATTGGGGTTATCCGAAAGAGAAAATTGTTGAAAAAGATTGGTACGACAGTCCGCTTGAGCTTGGTGATCTTAAGATCCACATAACTCCGGCGCGGCATTTTTCCGGGCGTTTCCTTAAAAAAAATCCGACTTTACCGGTTTCCTTTGTAATTGAAAGTTCACAATTTAAACTTTTCTACTCAGGAGACAGTGCTTTTGGCAAACATTTTGCGCAAATAAGAGCAAAATACGGTCCCATGGATTTTGCCGTCATGGAAGACGGACAATATAACGAACAATGGCATTTCGTACATATGTACCCTGAAGAAATGATAGAAGCTTCAGAGATCCTTGAGGCAAAACACGTAATGCCGGTGCATAACAGCAAATTCATCCTTGCAGAGCATCGTTGGGATGAGCCTTTGCAACGTGCTGACAAAGCGGCTCGTCAAAAAGGCGTATTGCTTAGCACTCCCATGATCGGCCAAAGCATCAACCTTAAAAATCCGCAAAAAGAAAATGCTTGGTGGGGTAAAACACGCTGACAAAAGTGTTCAACAATTTTGATGACAAACAATCGAAAAAAAGGCTACTGTCGTAGCCTTTTTTGTTGGTTTAATTTTGCACTCGTTTTAGCGAATGAACGTGATCCTTGATCACTTAAGTCCTAAAACGTCATTGATACCGTAAAACCCTGGTTTCTTATTTTCAAGCCATCTTGCGGCACGTAAAGCACCTGCGGCAAAGGTTTGACGCGAAGTTGCAATGTGTTTTAACTCAAGACGTTCGCCGTCTGCGCAAAACATTGCCGTATGCTCGCCTACGATATCGCCGCCGCGTATTGAAGAAAAACCGATGGAGCCGTACTGTCTGGCACCGGTCTGGGCATCGCGACCTGCAACCATGACATCTTCAAGACTCACGTGACGTGCCGAAGCTGCGGCTTCACCCATGGCCAAAGCTGTTCCTGAGGGAGCATCTACCTTGTAGCGGTGATGAGCTTCAACGATCTCCAGATCGCTGTCTGACAAGATCCCGGCAGCCTTGTGAATGAGATTCAAAAGCACGTTGACTCCGACTGAAAAATTAGCCGCCATTACCAAAGGTATGGTTTTGGCGGCATTTTTGATAAGTTCACGCTGTGAAGCATCAAAACCGGTGGTTCCCAAAACCAATGCACAATGATTTTTAACACAATAATCCAAAACTGCCATCGAGCATTCAGGTCTTGAAAAATCGATGAAGAGATCGGGTGCTTCCTTAAGCAAAGCAGGCTCGGCTGCCAGATCACAGTTAAATCCTACCGGCAAGGTATCACTCATTCTGTCGATGCCGCAGGTTACCTTAACTCCGTCCATTCCCTGACAGCAATCCCAAAGGGCATGTCCCATACGTCCGCCAATACCGACGATACCGATCTTGAGCACTTCATAACTCCTTTTGCATATAGATAAGATGTGAAGATTTTACCCCTGTTGCCCTAAAATGTAACGATGTATAAAAATCACGTGCCCTTAAATTGTGCGTTAGTACTGCAACCTTAAGGTTCCTTCCGCCCCTCAACGCGCACAAAGCCCCGGCCGTGCGTAAAAGCAAAGTCCCGACTTTACAACGTATCCATTTAGGCTCTATGTAAAGAGCCTGAATGTTACCTTGAGAAAGCTCTCCTTTAAAACCTAAAAATCCTGCTATCTGTGCCGACTGCTTATGAAAAGCCAGGATCACTTTGGCCCCGTTTTCAAAACGCCTATTCCAAAGCAGCGAAAGCTCTTTGGCATTGCACAAAGGAGCATTGCGTCCTTCAAGAAGCTGAGAACGCGCTTCAAGAGCTCCAATAGCCAAAGAATCCTGTTTTTCTCCCCAGCGTAAACAAAATTCAGACAGAGGCATGCTCAAGCAAAGCCTTGGCCCCTTCGCAAGTGGCCTCTGTTACGGTATTACCGCCCATCATGCGGGCGAGCTCTTCAATACGACCTGAGTAGTCAAGCTCTTTTATCAATGATTCCGTACCGCTCTCGTTTTCCTGCTTTACTACTAAATACTGATGCGACGCGGCAGCGGCAACCTGAGGCAAGTGCGTCACGGTCAAAACCTGAGCCCTGCTTCCCAATTGTTTTAACAGTTGTCCTACGGCAGAAGCAGTACGTCCTGAAATACCGGTGTCGACCTCGTCAAAAACCAAAACCGGTACCTCACGGCCTTCAGTGGTTAAAACTTCAATGGCCAAAGCAAGACGGGACAGTTCGCCTCCTGACGCTGCTTTGTCCAAAGGCATGGGATCCTGACCGCGGTTGGCAGTAAACAAAAACAGCACGTCATCGCGTCCGCTTTGACGCGGACGGCATTCCTCATTGCGACGGCAACTTACTTCAAAACGACCGTCCGGCATGGCAAGATCTGTAAGTTCGGCACTGACAGCCTGTCCCATGCGCTCTGCAGCCTTAGCACGGCGCTCTGACAGTTCCAAGGCGATTTTCTCATATGCATCGCGCAATTGCCTTACCCTTGAGGTCAGGGCGGTGATCTCATCTTTTAAAGAGAGAAAATGATCAAGCTGTTGTTCAAGCTCCTGTTGATATTTATACAATTCCCCAGGCTCAGTGTGAAAACGTCTTGCCAATTCATGGATCCTGGCAAGTTTTTCTCCGGCGCGCTCGCATTCCCCGGGATCTGACGGTATGGACAGGGCTTCAAGCGCCTCTTTGGCGTTCTCAAGTTTTTCACAACCTTCGGCAAAAAGCTCAAGGGCGCTTTTAAGCTCCTCATCAGCTGCCCCCCCTTGCAGATCTTCAAGCTCGTAACGACAGTCATTGATAAGTCTTAAAGGAGCATTGTCATCGTCAGACAAAGCCTGCGCGGCTTTCATCGCTGCGGCACTTATCTCCTGCGACGATTCGAGAGTATCGTAATGTCTTGATAATTCCTCATAATCCCCGGCTTCAAGTTCTAACGCCGTCAGACGATCAAAATCAGCTTTTAAAGTACGAAAAACCGCCGCACCGCGTTTTTGCTCATCAGAAAGATTTTGCAGTCTGTTACGCTCGGTGTTATAAGCATTAAAAGCTTGTGCAAGTTTTACACTAAGACCTTCCAAGCGGCCGTAGCAATCAAGCAGAGCTAGCTGATTGCGCTCATCCATAAGCCGTACCGAAGCGTGCTGACCGTGTACCGATACCAACAGTGATCCTGCTTCTTTTAAAACCGAAAGCGTAACTGCCCTGGTGTTTATCCAGGCTCTTGAGCGACCGTCTTTTCCTATCACCCGACGCAAGACCACGGTATGCTCTTCAGAGCTTAACTCCCGCTCTTTTAAGAATACATCGATGGGCGTATTCTCTGGTGCGGTAAACACGGCCTCAATTTCCGCGCGATCACTGCCGCGGCGTACGGTCTGAGCGTCGGTCCTGCCGCCTAATACCTGCAAAAGAGCATCTACAGTCAAAGATTTGCCGGCTCCGGTTTCGCCGGTGATGGCAGTAAGACCTTGTGAAAACTCCATTACGTTGTCACGGCTTAAAACAAAATTTCTGACCCTAAGTTCCTCTAACACTTGCCTGCTTCCTCAATTGCCGTCTTGCTTATTCGTTTATCCATAAGACGCCGTAAAACCTCGGACTCTGGCTTGGGTATATGGTGCCGTTTGGTTTATTCAAACTTTATAATACCTTGGTTTGGAAACAAACCAAGGGGCTTACTGACTAAGCTTACTGCCAAAAGTAGAGCTCATATGCAGTCAGTCCCCTTTCATAAGATCCCGCAGGAGATCGTATGAGATCCCATAGCCAAAGAAGGAGGGTGACGTCAAACCAGCGACTGTCCCCATCCTAATTTCTGACGCAACAGACTGTAGTAGTCATATCCCTCAGGATGGATAAGGATCAGGGGGATACGATGCTGTTTAATATAAACGGTACATTTGGTATCGGTGCGCATGGTAACCTGACCGTCGCAATTGATGGCAACCAATTCAGGAACCTCAGAGGCCCCCTCAAACTCGATGCGTATGCTGCTTTTTCCGGGAATGATGATAGGTGAGCAGTTAAGCGACTGCGGAAACATCGGGACTAAAGACAACACATCAAGATGCGGCTCGATGATGGATCCCCCTGCCGACAATGAATATGCCGTAGAGCCTGTAGGAGTATTGATGATCATGCCGTCACCGCGCAGGGTATACATATAACGGTTATCTATGGAAACTTTGAAAGTCATCATATGCGCCATCATGCCTGAGTGGATCACGGCTTCGTTAGTGGCAAGCGACTGCGCAATCAACTCCCCTGCCCCGTCCTCATCTTCCCTGAAGATCCTAAGATCCAGCATGGTACGTTGTTCTATGCTGTAACGCCCGGCTACGATTTTCTTTAAATTTTCACCAAGATCAGAAGGACTTACATCGGTCAACAACCCAAGATGTCCGCGATTTACCCCGAGCATGGGAACACGCAGATCCACCAAGGTTCTGGCAGCGCCCAACAACGATCCGTCACCGCCTACCACGATGAAAAGATCTTTGGTGCTCATTTGCGAGCGCGACAAAGAAGGGATCTCGGGGATATCAAAGCCTACTGAGGTGTTTTGATCCAAATAAGGATCTACCCCCAAAGCTCTTAACTTACAGGCTATTTCGCGTATCGCGCCGGCTACCGGGCGGTGATAAACCTTAGAGAGGATCACCGCTGACTTTATTTTTTTCTTATGCAACTCTTTCAAAATTAGGATCCGATCATTTAATGAGAAATTGAAAAAGCGTTTTTAAGATCTTACCCCCTGATCGCCTCAGCCTTCTAATTTTTTTTCACCGCAGGATGCTCTTACTTTAAGTTTTGGCAAAAGTTCAATACGCATAGGCAGAGAATCGGGATTTTGTAATTCATAAAGCAATTGCGATGCGGCCTTCTGACCTAAGACAAACTTACGCTGATGCACGGTAGTAAGCGGTACGCTGATCATGGACGATGCGGCAATATCGTCAAAGCCTGCGATCTTAAGTTCATCCGGGACCTTTATCCCCTGATTCATACAATAACTGAAGGCTCCCAAAGCTACGGTATCGTTAACGGCAAACACGCAGTCTGGGCTGTAGCGCAACACCTCGTCCATTGCCTTGTATCCTGAATCATAATCGGGGTAAATATTCAAAACTTTGATCAAAGTATCCGCAACCCCGAGTTTTTGCAAAGCTTCGCGGCAACCGCGCAGGCGCTGTTTGGTAGTCTCAGCCTCGGCATTTCCCATGAGAGCAACCAATTTTTTTACCCGGCATTTTGAAATCAAATGTTCGGTAAGATCCCAGGCTCCCTGAAAATTATCGTTAATCACCGAGGAAACATTTTTCGATATAGGGTTATCCACACAAATCACTCTGATACCGTTTTGTTCAAAAACTTTAAGATCATCATCATGAGCAGTGACAGAAAGTAAAACCACCCCTTCTACTCGGTAAGAACACAACATTCCGAAATATTGCAATTCCTGTTCACGATTTCGCTGCACGTCACAAAGAAAAGTGCTGTACCCTTTCTCGCGCATATAAGAACTCACGCCTTGAGCAACGCTGGCGTAATAAGGATTGGTGATATCCGGTACTACAAGACCGATGATCCCTGATTTATGAGTGATAAGACTTGCTGCCAGAGGATTTTTAGAATACCCCATAGTTTCAGCAATATGCAAAATACGGCTGCGCATCTTTTCGGATACACCTTTTTTGCCGTTTAAGGCGCGTGAAACCGTGGCAGGATTTACTCCGCATTCTTTAGCAATATCTTTAATGTTAATCATAGCACAGTGCCTCGATTTTGCCGATTGCTTCTTTTGCTTACTACAGCGCAAATTCTAACGCAAATGTTTGCTTAAAAAATTCAACGGAGATCGCAGATACGAAAATCCCCCGAAAACGGGGGATTAAAGACAATTGTCAATCGCGGTGCAAACCGCGGGCAATCAAAGCGTCAAGGTGCATACTGTCCGTAAGCAACTTGTCATAACGCAAATCGAGATCGGGCATATAACGCAAATTGAGTCTTGAAGCCAAGGAAGAGCGCAAAAAACCTTTGGCGCTTTTAAGTCCCTTCATGGCATTCTTAATTTCCTCATCATCGTCGGTGAGGAAACTTATATAGATCCTGGCATTGCGCAGATCGGGGGAAACGGAAACTTCGGTTACCGTAGCCCTGTTTACGCGCGGATCTTTGATCTCATGCTGGAGTATGTCCGCCATTTCACGGCGGATGGCTGCCGCCACCCGCTCATTTCTACCGTAACTTTTAGGCATGTATCAGTCCAAAGTACGCTTAACCTCAACGTTCTCGAAGACTTCGATCTGATCGCCTTCGCGCACGTCCTGATAGTTCTTAACGCAGATACCGCACTCAAGTCCCTGCTTGACTTCGTTGACGTCGTCTTTGAAACGGCGCAGGGAATCAAGTTCGCCTTCATAGATAACCACGTTATCGCGCAATACGCGTATGGGAGCAGAGCGCTTGACCACACCTTCTGACACCATACAACCGGCGATGGAGCCGAATTTAGGATGATGGAAGACGCTGCGCACCTGAGCCAAACCGATGATCTCCTGACGCACTTCGGACTTCAAAAGTCCTGACATGGCTTTCTTGACATCATCGATAAGATCGTAAATTACGCTGTAGTAGTGCAAATCGACGCTTTCCGTCTCGATCACGCGACGAGCAGGACCGTCTGCACGTACGTTAAAGCCCACGATAATAGCGTTGGAAGCCGTAGCCAAGGTAGCATCGGTTTCGGTAATACCGCCGACGCCTGAGCCGACGATGGCAACTTTAACCTCATCATTGCCCAATTTTAACAAGGCATCGGAGATAGCCTCGACTGAGCCTTGAGTATCGGCCTTGAGCACGATGTTAAGCTCGGTAGCAGTATTGTCCTTGAACATGTTTTCAAGCTTGGCTTTCTGCTGTCTGGCAATCTTAAGTTCACGGAATTTACCCTGACGGAAGAGCGCCACTTCACGAGCCTTACGCTCATCACGTACGGCTGTAACCTCGTCACCTGCAACCGGTACGCCTGAGAGGCCGTAAACCTCAACCGGCATGGAAGGACCGGCTTCATCGACGGTCTTGCCGTTCTCATTACGCATGGAACGCACGCGACCAAACTGCAGACCGCAAAGGATGATGTCACCTTTCTTTAAGGTACCGGAGCGTACCAGCACGGTGGCTACCGGACCGCGTCCCTTATCGAGGCGGGACTCGATGGTTACGCCTTCTGCCAAACCGTCGCGCACGGCTTTAAGCTCCAGCATTTCAGCTTGCAACATGATGTCTTCTAACAACTGATCAACACCTTGTCCGCTCTTTGCCGAAACATTTACAAACTGAGTATCGCCGCCCATGGTATCTGGGATCACGCCGTGCTGGATCAACTCGTTGGTCACGCGTGAAGGATCGGAATCGGGTTTATCAATCTTGTTGATGGCAACGATGATAGGGACTTTGGCGGCATGAGCATGCTGGATGGCTTCAATAGTCTGAGGCATGACACCGTCATCTGCAGCCACTACCAAAACCACGATATCGGTACACTGGGCACCGCGGGCACGCATGGCGGTAAATGCCGCATGACCCGGGGTATCAAGGAAGGTAATACCGGTACCGCGGGTTTTGACATGATAAGCACCGATACGCTGAGTAATGCCGCCGGCCTCGCCTGCTGCCACTTTGGATTTTCTGATGTAATCGAGCAAAGAGGTCTTACCGTGGTCAACGTGACCCATGATGGTTACCACCGGAGCTCTTGGCAAAGCTTCCTGAGTTTGGCCGCGATCAGAAAGCAAAGACTCCTCAAGCTCGTTTTCCTTGCGCAAAACCACTTTATGCCCCATTTCCTCGGCAACTATCTGCGCAGTGCCCTGATCGAGTACCTGGTTGATGGAGACCATCTCACCTAATTTCATCAAAACTTTGATGACTTCTGAAGCCTTGACGGCCATCTTGGAGGCAAGCTCTGCCACGGTTACGGTTTCGCCGATTTCAACGTCGCGGTTTACCGGAGTTGCAGGACGGTTAAAGCCGTGCTTTTGCTGATTAAGCTTAGCCTGACCTTTGTAATTAAGTTTGCCTGCCTTTCCGCCTTTGCGTCTGCCGTTGTTCTGGTTACGTTCTCTGTCCTCAGTGGCAGCAGCTCTGGTGCGGGTAGCCTGACGACGATCACCGCTTACCCCGCCGCGATCACGGTGGCGTCCGCGGTTTTCTGCCTCGATTTCCTGCTGAGCTTCGGCTTCGCGCACTACTTTTGAAGTACCGTCGTCATCTTCATTATCCAATTTCGAACGTGCAGCTTCCTCAGCAGCCCAGCGAGCTTCGTTTTCCTCGGCCA
>CALBLB010000381.1 GCA_937896115.1 uncultured Succinatimonas sp. | reverse complement strand
TGACGATTTTCAGACTCGGTGGTAAACATGTTTTCTGCATATTTATCCCAGTGCCCGGAGCGCTCCCACAATACGCGATCCATGATCTGAGGAGTATTCACTTCGATATAGTGATACTTGTGCAACATGGTGCGCATGAAGTTTTCGATGACGCGATAGATGGTCCAGCCGTCGTTATGCCAGAACACCAAGCCCGGAGCTTCCTGCTGGAAGTGGAAAAGATCAAGCTGTTTGCCCAAAACGCGGTGATCACGTTTGGCTGCTTCCTCACGGCGGTGCAAGTAATCTTTAAGTTCGTCTTTAGTGGCAAACGCACAGCCGTAAATACGCTGCAGCATCTTATTCTTGGAATTACCGCGCCAATAAGCACCTGCAAAATGGGTGAGCTTGAAGTTTTGGCAAAAACCCATGTGCGGGACGTGAGGTCCGCGGCACATATCGATATATTCGTTGTGATGATAGATGCCTATATTTTTATCATCACGAGGGATATTCTCATCCAAAATGGCAAGTTTGTAGTTTTCATTGCGCTCTTCAAAGATCTTGTGAGACTGCTCCCAATCGCATACCTCTTTAACCACCTTATAGTCGGTCTTGGCCAGTTCGTGCATGCGCTTGTCCAAAGCTTCAAGATCTTCTGCGGTGAATTTATGATCGGTATCGACGTCATAGTAAAAACCGTTGTCGATCACTGGGCCGATTGCCATCTTGGTATCAGGCCAAAGCTGCTTTAAGGCATGTCCCAAAAGATGGGCGCAGGAGTGACGAATGATCTCGATGCCTTCCTTGTCTTTGGGAGTAATGATGGTAACGGTTGCATCGTGATCCACAAGATCACATGCATCGTGAGCTACTCCGTCAATTTTGCCGGCAACACAGTTACGGGCCAAACCTGGACCTATGCTCTGTGCGATTTCAAGGATGGATACCGGACGATCAAAGGATTTGACGTCACCGTTAGGAAGAGTAATTTTAGGCATAAATAAAACCCCGATGCATACAGCGCATCCACGGGCCTCTGTTGAAAATAGACTTGAATTTCACCCTCCGCAACTAAACCTTCGCTTACAACCCGGGTCCTTGTGCGGCGGTCTGAAACGGTGACGATTATACACTTTCAAAAAACGCTGAACGCTTTTGATTTTCAAAACGCTATTTTTTCCCAGCTGATTTTTCCTGTTGCAAAAATTTCTTGCAAAAGCAAATTTTGCTGTTAGAATATCCGCCGTTGTCCGATGCGCCTTTAGCTCAGCTTGGTTAGAGCATCACCTTGACATGGTGGGGGTCGGTGGTTCGAGTCCACTAAGGCGCACCATCTGCTTCCCGTATTTCATTGCTTAAACAGAGCTTTTGCAGAGCCGAAATTCACTGTCTAAGTGTGCTGTATCCTGTTTAAAATAACTCAAAAGTATTTACAGCAAGCTTAGAAGATTTCCTGCTTTTGCCTTCACATTAAAAAACAAGACATAATCACCTGACAAGATGAAAATGCCTTGCTTTATGCAGACTGTCAGATCTCGGGTCTTCCCCAGACTTTGTAGAAGTCTTCTGCAAACTGCTCCAGACGATCTTCTTCTATGGCCTTGCGTATATCCGCCATGAAATGCTCGTAGAACCAAAGATTATGCAGAGTATTCAAATGTGCTCCCAAGATCTCATTGCATTTGTCCAAATGGTGCAAATAAGCTTTGGTGTAATTCTGACAGGTATAACATCCGCAATTAGGATCCAAAGGCGAGGTATCCGTAGCATAACGGGCATTTCTGATCCTGACTACGCCCTGTGTAGTAAACAGATGACCGTTGCGGGCATTGCGCGAAGGCATCACGCAGTCAAACATATCCACGCCGTTTAACACTCCCTGCAGAATATCCATAGGAGTTCCCACGCCCATAAGATATCTTGGGTGATCATCAGGCATCATCGGGGTTATGTGATCAAGTTCGCCGTACATGTCTTTTTTAGGCTCGCCCACGGCCAGACCGCCTATGGCATAACCGTCAAAGCCGATGTCGGTCAAACCGCGCAAGGAAGCTTCGCGCAGCGATTTGTCAGTACCGCCCTGAATAATGCCGAACAAGGCATTATGATTTTCCAAGCGGACAAATTCGTCATGACAGCGACGTGCCCAACGCAAAGACAATTCCATGGCACGCTTCATTTCATCCCTGGGTGCAGGCAAAGCGATGCACTCGTCAAACTGCATCACGATGTCAGAATTTAACGCATGCTGAATCTGCATGGAAATTTCAGGAGATAAAAACAGTTTGGATCCGTTGATGGGATGACGGAAATTTACGCCTTCCTCGGTAACCTTGCGCAGTCCTGAAAGAGAGAAAACCTGAAATCCGCCTGAATCGGTAAGAATGGGTCCCTGCCAATTCATAAACTGATGCAAGCCGCCGTGAGCTCTGATCACTTCAGGCCCCGGGCGCAACCACAAATGGAAAGTATTTCCCAAAAGTATGTCGGCGCCCAGTTCTTTGATATGTTCAGGCCGCATGCCTTTGACCGTAGCCTGAGTACCTACCGGCATAAATGCGGGAGTGCGCACCACGCCGTGAGGCAACTCCAGACTTCCCAAACGGGCGCGTCCTGATTTTTTCTTAACTGTAAATTTCATTCGTTATCCTAAAGTTAATCCTGTTTGGCAAGTGCCGAAGGCGGCAAATCCTGATAAGCCTTCTCGTTTTTAGTTATAAACATGCAATCGCCGTAACTGAAGAATTTATAAGCATCCTTAACCGCATGCTCATAAGCTTTCATGGTGTGACTGTACCCTGCAAAAGCCGCAACCAGCATGATGAGGGTGGACTCAGGCAGGTGAAAGTTGGTGATCAGGGCATCTACCGCGCGATAACGGTAACCAGGGTAAATAAAAATAGAGGTGTCGGCAGAAAATGGTGCGATGACATCGCTGCAACCGTCTTTTTCAGCCTGCAAAGCCGCACTTTCCAAAGAACGCACGGCCGTAGTGCCGACGGCTATCACTCTGTGCCCTTCGCGACGGGCTTTGATTACGGCATCAGCTACTTCTTTTGAAAGATGTACGAACTCAGAGTGCATGTGGTGAGCACTGATGTCGTCCTCGCGTACCGGTTGAAAAGTACCTGCACCCACGTGCAAAGTACAAAAAGCCATATTGATCCCGAGTTTTTTCAATTCCTGCAACTGCGGTTCGTCAAAATGCAATCCGGCAGTAGGAGCTGCCACTGCCCCGGGTTCACGACTGTATACGGTTTGATAACGTTCGCGATCAAGCGGCTCGTCCTCTCTGTCTATATAAGGAGGCAGAGGGATATGTCCTTCGGCATTTAAAACGTCCAGCACACTCTGGCCGTTTACGGTTTCAATCTTAAAAAGCTCTCCTTCGCGCCCTGACACCAAAAGCTTGTGACCTCCGTTTAAATTAACGCAAGATCCTGCCTTGGCAGGCTTTGACGCACGCATATGACAAAGAGCGGAAGTTTGCGACAGGATGCGCTCTATTAAAATCTCTACGGCACCGCC
>CALBLB010000380.1 GCA_937896115.1 uncultured Succinatimonas sp. | reverse complement strand
GGTCTGGGAAAGGCCTTTGATATAGGACTTAATACCTTAAATCTCGATTTGGGCAATGCCGGTACGGCTATGAGACCTTTGTGTGCAGCTTTGGCTTTTTCACGAGGAGTATTCAGGCTTACAGGTGAGCAGCGTATGTTGGAGCGTCCCATAGGCCCTTTATGTGAAGCGTTAAAAAGTTGCGGTATTCACATAGATTACTTAAATAATGACGGTTATCCTCCCTTGATGGTAAGGGGCGGACAAGCTTTGCGCAGAGAAATAGAGATCGACGGCTCTCTTTCGTCGCAGTTTATCACCGCATTGTTAATGGCCGCTCCGTTGGCAGGCGGCCTTAGGATCAAGGTATCAGGAGATCTTATTTCCAAACCTTATGTAGATTTAACTTGTGCGCTGATGCAAAACTTCGGAGTAACCGTACAAAGGCGCGGCTATTCTGAATTTTCGGTAATGCCGGAGCAGTATTATTCTTCACCTGCAACTTATATGATTGAAGGTGATGCTACCGGAGCTACCTATTTTGCTGCAGCTGCCGCTATAGCAGGTAAAGTTGAAATTTACGGATTGGGTAAACACAGTACTCAGGGAGACACACGTTTTCTTGAGGTATTGGAGCGCATGGGGGCAAAGATTTCACGCAGTGATACTTCGGTGACGGTAAGCAAGGCTGACAGATTACACGGTATTGAGATTGACATGAATTCCATGCCGGACGCTGCCATGACCCTGGTTCCCATGGCTTTATATACTGATTCTCCGGTAACCATAACCAATATAGCTTCTTGGAGAGTCAAAGAAACGGATCGCATCGAAGCCATGGCTACTGAAATGAGTAAACTAGGCGTTAAGGTTGAAAGCGGAGAAGACTTCATCTCTATCGATGCTAGTCAGAGAAATGATGTGGTACCCGTATTTTCTACTTATAACGATCACCGCATGGCAATGTGTATGTCTTTGATTGCCTTTGATCGTGACATAGTAATTAATGATCCTGAATGTGTAGGTAAAACTTTCCCCAGTTATTTTAAGGAATTAAAAAGTATAAGCATTGAATAATGCGGATATAGGTAATGATCAAAGGGATCCTAAGTTCAGGCTTTGGATCCTTTGTTGTTTTCAAAATAGGGAGTAATTCATGAATCTGAAGATCAAGTGTTGGCTAGGTGCTCTTTTATTTTGCTCTTTACAATCCGTTAGCGCTCAAACTATTTTATTTAAGATCGATATTCCATCAGGTTTTTGCAAAATAGACAGATCTATAGAAAAAGACGCATTTTTCGATGAGTATATAAAAAAAATTGCAGGACACAGTTTAAAAATTCACACTGCGGCGTTGCCGTGCGACGATCTTGGGGCTTATCGTGCTTCTCCTCTTCATTTACCCAAAAAATTCATAGCCTGGGCTCAGGTAGGTGTTGACGGCTCTTTTACGCGTTTTTTGCTTGGTAAAAGCATGTATTCTGCGATGATCACGACCTTTTCTCCTAAAAGATCTCTTGAAAAGATAGAAAAAAGAACGTCTTCAAAAATATCAACTTACGGAGATCGTGTGGAAAATTTGCAGGCAGATATTTTAGGAGAGCAAAACGGCACGGTATTTATCGGAGGAA
>CALBLB010000379.1 GCA_937896115.1 uncultured Succinatimonas sp. | reverse complement strand
ATGTTCTTCCTGCGCACCTTTGGTTTCCAACACGTCTATTAATCTAGGTATAGTCCAAACACTGGGGGTATAAGCAAAAGACGGTTCAAAATTTTCATATATCCACATCATGCGCCTGTGAATTTTAGGATCAAGAGTACGAAAGAAAGCCCCGGTTCTTGAATCAAACGCATGTAAGGCTCTTCTGCCTATCCCTCCGTCAATTGCGTACACATAAGAGCGGTGTCCTGACAAATTGGTAAAGATCAGTTGCTCTGATACATAGCAGGACAACAGCTCGCCCAAGGTTAATGGACGGCTGCGTCTGAACGGAACTTTTGGACCTTTTAAAGTGTGGAAAACCACATTGGCATAAGCAGGGGTGGACGCGATCTCGTCAGCATGTTTTAAAAACAGCCTAAGTTTTGCAAAAAACATATTTCTGCTTGTTAACGCCCTCACCTTAAAGCTTTTTTCGAATTCGGCAAACTCGCGATCGCTTATGCACAACAGCTCCTGAATTCTCTTTACAAATACCGGTTTCAAACTTTTTCCCTGATGAAAAAGTTTCATAAGTCTTAGGGCAGCAGAGCGACTGCAAATGGCAAAATGATCGGCTAAGAATTCATCGTCAAACCCCATACGTTGCTGTTGTCTTTCAAAGAAAACACGCATTTCATGCCCGAAATCAAAAGTATTGTCAGAGCTTGCACCGATCTTGCCGCCGAAGAACAAATTCATTCCCAATTCTGCCATTTACCCATCTCCGTTACACTCTGCTCAAAGAGCTTATGACGACATAACACGCAAACTGCGTCATCTGATGATGACAGTATAGAAAACGACGAATACAAAAACAATATTGTATTAACAAATATATTTTTTAATATATATTACAAGTAATATCTTCATATTTTATATAAAACATACACTATATACGTATATTTAAACCGTATAGTTTTATACTTATTTTATCATCACATATAAAAAGACCACCTATTATACATAGATGGTCTTATCAAATCAGGCAAAAATTACTGCTTAATTTCGTTCAGCACCTGTTTTAAGATCACCAAACCTTGAAGTAACTGATCTTTGGAGATATTAAGCGCCGGAGCAAAACGCAGCACATCGTGCCCGGCCAAAAGGATCAGCAGACCGTGCTTAAAGCAAAGTTTTTGGATCTCGGAGGCTTTTGCTTTGTAAGCATCGTCAAGCTCCGCACCTATAAGCAAACCGCGTCCTCTTACCTCTGTAATGCTCCTAGTCTCTTGTGCCAGCTTTTTAAGCTCTGCACGCAGAAATTCCCCTTTATCCCTAACATCCTGCAGAAAAGCTGGTTTGGTTAAAGTATCTACCACATACTGTCCTACTGCACAGGCAAGCGGATTGCCGCCGAAGGTTGATCCGTGAGTTCCGGGAGAGAAGTGAGCGGCGATCTTCTCAGAAGTCAAAACCGCTCCTATAGGCAATCCTGAACCCAGGCCCTTTGCAGCCGTCAGAATATCCGGCACTACCGGCGTCTGCTCATAACAGAAGAAAGTTCCGCATCTGCCAATACCGGTCTGGACTTCATCAAAAATCAGCAAAGCATGGTGCTCATCACAAAGCTTACGCACTCCCTTTAAAAATTCAGGATCAGCAGGAATGATCCCGCCTTCTCCTTGTACCGGCTCTAAGATCACCGCACAAGTCTTATCGCTGATGGTCTTTTTAAAGGTTTCCAGATCGTTAAAAGGAATATGGGTAATGGCACCGGGCTTGGGTCCGAAACCGTCTGAATACTGATCTTGACCCGCTACGCATACTGAGAAAAAGGTACGGCCGTGGAAGCTGTGTGAAAAAGCGATGATCTCATCTTTTTGCGCTCCGTAGTCGTCAAAAGCAGTGCGACGCGCCAGTTTTAATGCCGCCTCATTAGCTTCAGTGCCCGAATTTACAAAGAAAACTCTTTCAAAGGCGGTATGCGGTAAAAGTTTGGCTGCAAGTCCCAAAGTACTTTCGTTTGCAAAGATATTACTGCAATGCAAAAGCTTGGCACTTTGTTTTTTGATGATCTTCAAAACCCCGTCGGGAGTGTGCCCAAGACACAGCACCGCTATGCCGGCGGTAAAGTCGAGATAACGTTTTCCCTCAGTATCCCAGACATAGCAACCGTGAGCTTTTTTAATCAGCATGTCCATGGGGACATAGGTAGGAAACATCAAATGATCGAAATCTTTTCTCGTAAGCTGTTTCATGTTTTCATCCTTTTTAAATGGTGAGGCTCGGGATCTCGCGAATAAAAGCGATTTCATCGCAGCATTCACGTTTAGGACAGTTTTCACAATCTTTTAAGATCTTCTCAGGCAATGCTTCCTTTACCGTCTTTACAAAACCTACCCTGCTGAAAAATTCAGGGGAGCGGGTAAGCACGAAGACCTTTTTAATGAACATACGCGCTGCACGTTTTAGCAGAAATTCAACGATAGCCTTTCCCTGTCCCTGGCGTTGGATCACCGGCGACACTCCCAAAGAGCGGATCTCGGCAAGTCCTGAGTCATAAACATAAAGACAGGCACAGCCGACCACTTCATGATCGCGAACGCATACGGCAAAGGTTTGAATGTTGCGTACTATATCGTTGCGCTTTCTGGGCAGATTCTGTCCGGCCTTAGCCCAGAAATCCACCATCTTCATCAAAGCGTCAACATCCTCCAAAGTAGCCTGACGCACGAAGAAATGATGCTCTTCCTGCTTGGAAAAGATCTTATTCAGCTCGACTATGGACTCTGTGGCCTTCATGATGTCGTTTAAAGAAAGTTTGCCCCCTGCATACATGCCGGCAACTTTCTCAAAGATCTCGTCTAAGGTTAAACCTCTTAATTCGTCTTTGATCACGAATGCCGAGGGACTGTGATCTGTATTTGCCATCGGATAGCTCCGCATTTGCTTTACCGCTTGGTAAAGCCAAAAATAAAGAAAGTGAAAGTAGAAAGGGGCTGACAAAGCCCCGCAGATTAAACGATCAGGGCGGTACCGAGCCGCCGCCGTGCAAAGATCGCTGAAGATAAGGAAGGATCAAAAATAGAGCCGATATAAACCGGTGCCTGTGTAGCCTGCGCGGCCTTAAAGGCTGAATTTACTTTTACGGCCATACCGGCTGAGACGATGCCGTCGGATACCATCTTTTGACAAGCATCTTCGCTAAGTTCAGGCACCAGCTCTTTGTTGCCATCGAGCACGCCTTTAACGTCTGAAATAAAATACAGCGGTGCTTTTAATAAAGATGCCACTGCCGCAGCC
>CALBLB010000378.1 GCA_937896115.1 uncultured Succinatimonas sp. | reverse complement strand
TAGAAAGGGCGTTGATAAGAAACGGTATTCACTATACTTTGTTAAGCGGCAGGCCTTTTTTGGAAAGAGCGGAGATCAGGATAACGCTTGCTTATCTGAGATCATGTTTAAATCCTGACGATGATCAGGCATTGCAACTTACGGTAAATGAACCCAAACGCGGTTTCGGGAAAAAACGGTTTCAAAGACTTGCGGATGATGCCGCTGCCGCCGGAAGTTCGCTTTTTGCGCAGCTCTCTGCGCATGCAGATGATCCTTTGTATACCAAAGGAACCAGAATAAAAACCTATTTGACTACGATCTCGGAGCTTCATAAAGATTTCATCGCGTTAAAGCCTACCAGAGCCTTGGAGAGGGTTTTAAACGGAACCTTGTATGAGGAGTATTTAAAAGATGCAGGAGATCAGGAAGCTTTGCAGGGACTGTCGGTTTTGCGGCAGTTGGCTCAGGATTTTGAACAGAATGAAGGAGAAAGTACCAATATTGCAGATTTTGTAAGCTCATTGGTGCTCTCATCTTCAGCCTTCCAAGATAAAGAATTAAATGCGGTCAAGCTTATGAGCGTGCATGCTGCCAAAGGCTTGGAATTTGATTATGTATTTTTGGCAGGCTTGGACGAAGGGATCTTTCCTTCGGCAAAGTCGGAAACTCCCGAGGCCATAGAAGAAGAGCGCCGGCTCTTGTACGTGGCCATGACCAGAGCTAAAAAGCAACTTTTCATGTTGACCGGCGGCAAAGTCAGAGGCTTTGAAAACAGCGGCTCTCCTTCGCGTTTTTTTGCAGATCTAAGATCAGATCTGGTGGTACAGGTAGGAGATCACGAAAAAAGCGGACGTTACACGCTGTCACAGGCACGCTCTTCTCGCTTTAAAGCAGGTGATGAGGTTTTTCACGAAGTCTTCGGTCCAGGAAAAGTTGTACAGGTGGATGAGGCTCAAGGTGAGTACCTGATCGCCTTTTCAAGCCTTAAACAGGAGCGCACCTTAGGTTTTGATGCGCCGCTTGAGCAGTATGATCGCGTATGAATTGCTATTCGTGAGCGGTTAGCAAGAGGCAGAGTACGGCTCCTAAAATTATCAGCGCAAAATGTTG
>CALBLB010000377.1 GCA_937896115.1 uncultured Succinatimonas sp. | reverse complement strand
TTATGCATGCTTTCGAAACTAAGGTTTCGTACAAAAATTAACACTTGCAAAAGAGAGGAGCTTACTTTGCTTCAGATCAGATTACACGGCCGCGGAGGCCAGGGCGCTGTCACCACAGCTGAAATGCTGTCATTGTCAGCCTTCCTGGAAGGCCATTTTGCACAGGCTTTCCCCAGCTTCGGTTCAGAGCGTACCGGCGCTCCTGTAGTCGCATACGCCCGTATCGACGATAAGGAAGTTCGTACCCACGAACCTATTCAGGAACCGGATGTGGTTTTGGTTCAGGACCGCACCCTTTTAAGCGTAGTTGATGTTTTCTCCGGTATCAGCCCCAACGGCTATGCCATCATCAACACTGCCGAAGCCCCCGAGCAAGTTGCTCCAGAGCTTTGCAAGAAGTTGCCCAAAGGACACGTTTTAACCTTCCCTGCCACTGAATTTGCCATTCAGGCTATGAAGATGAACAAACCTGGTGCTCCGATGCTGGCTTCTTTGGCAGCTGCAACCGGCGTACTCAAACTCGAGTCCGTGCAAAAGTCTTTCCAGACCCGTTATCCGGGCAAAGTCGGTGATGCCAATGCTGAAGCCGCAGCCCTTTCCTACAACTATCTGAAAGAAAAAATGAAGGAAGCTGAATAATGACTGAGCAGATTGAAGGTTCCTTGGGCGTAGCCAAGGCAGTTGCCCTTTGTCGTCCCGGCGTTGTTTGCGCTTACCCTATCAGCCCGCAAACCCACATCGTCGAAAATCTGGGCAAATTCGTTAAATCAGGAAAACTCAAAGATTGCGATTATCTGAACGTTGAATCAGAATTTGCCGCAATTTCAGTATCCTTAGGTTCAGAAGCAGGTGGTGCACGTACTTATACTGCCACTGCATCCCAAGGTTTGCTGTTCATGACCGAAGGTGTATACAGTGCCTCCGGTTTAGGTCTTCCCATCGTTATGACCGTTGCCTCCCGTGCTATCGGCGGCCCGATCAATATTTGGAATGATCACTCCGATTCACTGTCTCAGCGTGACTCCGGCTGGTTGCAGTTATTCTGCGAATCCAATCAGGATGCCGTTGATACTCACATCATGGCTTTTAAGATCGCCGAACAAGTTGGTCTTCCTGTGATGGTATGCATGGACGGCTTCGTGCTGACCCACGCTTTTGAACGTATGGATCTGCCTACTCAGGAACAGGTAGACTCATTCCTGCCTCCTTACGAGCCTCGTGAATTCTTAACCCCCAAGGAGCCTATCTCCATGGGTGCCATGGTCGGTCCTGAGGCTTTCACCGAAGTACGTTTCCTCCAGCAGCGTAAGATGGCTAAGGCTTTGAAGGTCATCGAAGAAGTCTCCAAGGAATATAACCAGCTGACTGGTCACCACTCAGGCGGTCTGCTTGATTGCTACAAGTGCGACGACGCCGAAGTAAAGCTCATCGTGATGGGTTCTTCCGTCGGCACAGCCAAAGACGAAGTCGATCGTTTGAGAGAACAGGGCATCAAAGCCGGCATCATTTCCCTTAAATCCTTCCGTCCGTTCCCTTACGCCGCAATGCGTAAAGCCATCGGTGACTGCAAGAAAGTCGTCTGCGTTGAAAGAGCATTCTCCTTCGGCGGACGCGGCATCATTTGCCCTGAAGTCAAACGTGCCATGGAAGGTACCGACTGCCAGATTTGGACTGCTGTTGCAGGTTTGGGCGGACGCGCAATCGTCGGCAAGACCATCGGCGGCATCATCAAAGCTGCGCTCGAGGGCAAATTCAAGGATGAAATGACCTGGTTTGACATCGACAGCTCCGTG
>CALBLB010000376.1 GCA_937896115.1 uncultured Succinatimonas sp. | reverse complement strand
CCGATATTAAAGAAGCCGAAAAATGTGTAGGTGCTTCTGTTGCTCTTTGGGATAACTATCCGGTAAATGACGGTAAAAAAATCTGTTCTTATCTTTTCACCGCTCCGTTTAAAGAAAGAAAAACTTTGTCATCTTTAAATGATTTCATACATGCGGTAAACCCCATGTGTGAAGGCTTGCTCTCAACTCTTCCTTTAAGTTCCCTACCGCTTATCTATAGTCATGCATCCCAAGATGAAATAACCAAGGCATGGGATAACGAGGCCAAATTGCTCTTTGGAGAAAAATTTTACAAATTCAAACCTTATCTTGAAAAATTACAAACTTTAGGACTTAAAGCCATAGACAAAAATTTACTGCAGGAACTTAAAACCTTGTGTCTTGAAACCAACACCCCTGCAACTTTTGAACTTTTGGATTTTTTAAACGGTCAATACGCCTTTGATCCTCAATGCCTTACTTCGTAGCGTCGTCTGACTTTAAGTACCATGTCTCAAAACCTTCTACCTCAGACCATGCGTTAATGCGTCTTACGTCGATATGATAATTATCGTAGGCAGACGGCAAAGCAGGCGCTCTGGTTAAAATTGCGGTAACGGTTGCAGGTACGAATTTTTTGGCTCCTGCTGAAGGATTGTAATACTGCAAAAGCGACGAAAAATGAGGAGAATATAACTTTTTACCTTGGATCTTAATCTCATCTGGTTCATCGTTGCGGATTATGTAATTACTTCCAAGCTCATGAATGAGGTCGCTGTCGAGACTAAAATCTGCATGCATGGGAGTAAAAAAGACACCGGGGTTTTTCCCTGACACATTTTTTGAGTAAAAAGGTGCAAGAGGATCTCCTTCGTCAAAAACGATTTCCGCAAAATACTGCGCAGAACACAGCATGGCCATCTGCTGCAAAGCTTCCTCACCGCTGTGTTGGCTTGATGAAAGATAATCGTATATACCCTTGACTGACGAGATCCCGCGACGTTTTAGTTCGTGCAAAATAGCCTGACCTTTGATCTGATCGGCGCGGGTTCCCAGTCCTTCATAAAGCATAAATGCATAAAAAGCACTGCCGGTATCATCTGCTGCTTCATAAGCCCTCTTAAAAAAGCTTAAGGCAGCTCCCATTCCTTCTTTACTTGAATCAAGATGTAAAGTCAGGATCCCCAAGGCGGTGATGGCCGGACCGAACTTTAAAGAGGCAGCCTGTTGCATAAGCTTTAGGCCTTCTGCAGAAGATCCCGACTGCTCTTGCCGCAATTTGATCAAGGCCAAATCATACATAGCCAAAGGCTCTTTGCGATCTGCAGCCTCTTTTAGCATGTTCAAAGCTTCGTCAATTTTACGCTTTACCCCTATCCCGTACCATTTTTGCATGGCAATACGTACCAAAGCATCGTTGCGCCCAAGTCGCCTTGCCTCTTCCCATGCTGCCGTGGCACTTTGCGGACTGACACTGGTTCCCTCGCCTAAAAATTCAAGATCCCCTAACAGTAATATTCCCAGTGCGGAACCTTGCTCGGCGGCTTTTTTTACCATGCGTATATAATCAGCACGGGTTTGACAAAGCGAAATCGCATATTCAAGCATGTCGCGAAATCTTGCTTCACGTTCGTGGATCGGGATCTGCAATGCAGCCTGTTCAAAATAATAACAAGCAGCTTCAGCACCTTTAGCCTTGCCTCGTCCTAAAAGCGCCAAATACCCCATAAGTTCACATGAAGAACTTTGTTTGGACAGTTCAATCGAACGTCTTGCATACAGCAAAGCCTTGTCAAAATTGCCTTTTTTCGCCTCCATCCAGGCCAGAAAATCCGCACTGACACTGTCTTTGTTGTCCTCGCTAAAAACCCTTATGAAACGATTGCTGGCAGTATCGGTATCGTTGTTTTCAAGAGCATGCAAACCTTCAAGGATCAAGTTTTGTGATCCGCTGTCAAAATAAGTCTGTAGACCTTGGTATAAGAAAAAACAACCGGCTGCAAAACACAGGCTTCCGCATACCCCGGCAATAATGACGGAGCGTTTTAAAGGAAATCTCTTTTTAGTTAAAACTTCAGGATCTTTTTTCTTATCATCAGCCATAGTTTTCTCCGAAGTTTTATTCACCGGCGCCTACATCCGGTAAATCCAGATCCCGAAGTCCGCGCGGATCGCTTTCATCGCGACTTAACTGGACCAAGCCGTTGCGTGCCGTAGGTTCTTGGTTTGCCTCCTGTCCTTCGACAAAAGCTTGCACCGTCAGCGCATTAAACTGTTTAAGCTCAACGTCCTCATCTTTAAATCCTGCATCAAGATAATATTTCTTGATGGCATCGGCCCTTTTTTTAGCCATGGCGATGCAGTCATCTTTTGAATTCATATCGTAGGAAAAAGTACGAATAACTATATGATTAATCGACTTATCCTGTTGTAAATATTCAAGTTGTTCCTTAAGCGAACGTTCTGATTTTGAAGTAAGTTTGTCGCTTTGGAAGGCAAATACCAACGGCAACAACTGTACATCGTTAAAACTTACCCGCAACAATTGCTGCTGACAGGCAACGAATTTTGAATAAT
>CALBLB010000375.1 GCA_937896115.1 uncultured Succinatimonas sp. | reverse complement strand
ACCGTTATCCCAATCCTGATCCATATCTATGTCGTCACCGAAAACAGTAACCTCATTGTTTGAGCCGAGTGTTGCAAGGTAGAAACGCACTGAATCTATGTATTTAAGAGCATCGGCGGCTATTTTCATTTCCAAAGCCGGAGATCCGTCTTGTTTTTCAATAAGTTCTACTTTATTGTCTTCAAGAGAACTTATATCGAGTTTTTCCATCGGTTTAATGGATTGTGCAATTACTGATACATTGGAATTTACTAATTCTTGAATAAAAGAAATAGGATCCTGTCCTGATGAAGGCTTTTGATTTAACAGTGATTGCAAAGCTGAATTGATCCCGTGATTGACCGCATTAGCAATAGAATTTACTGCATTTTCTTGTGAAGTCGGTTGTTGCGGTAAAGAATTTGGCTGTACTGATGATGTATTGTTTTCTTCATGATCTGTTATTTCTTCAAGTATGGAATTTGCCGTATCTGCGTCTATAAATCCGTGCTGTAATCCGTAAGTGAGAATGAAGGAATTAATCAGGCCGTTTTCAAGCATCATGCCGTAGCTATTTTCATCAGCATCAAAAGGGTAATAGCATGAAAGACCTGATGCATGGTGAGATGGTCCGCTTACTTGGTATACAACGGCATCCTGCAGATATTGGAGCATTTCGTCGGCTGCGGGATGTCGTTCTTGCGATGCATCGGATACGCGGGTTATGAAATCTCCCATATCTATCATATTGGAATAACCGCTGCTTTTTGAGTTAGAAAAATTTTCAGAACGAGAGGCAGCACGGCCTATGACTGCATAAAAGGCATCGTCTTCTGAGGCTTGCATTAAAGCGTACATGCCGAAAATATTCCATGCTTTGAGCATGGGAGAGATTTTTTTTAAATCAATCAAAGACAGAGTTGCCGCTTCCTGTGTTTCTGCTTCTTTACACCCTTCAAAATAAGCGTCGCACATGTTTTTGCCTAATTGTATGGCGCTTTGATCAGTGTTTTCTGCTAGTGAATTTAACCATAGGGTGTATTGCCAGCCGTTGCCTGGTTCTACCTCCTGAGAAGCAACCATGTACTTAGCAAAAGGCTCTACACTTGCTGCCGTATCTACCGTGGCCATAAGACAAGTATCGAATCCTATAATGTCAAAAGGTTTGTTCTCTACCTCGTTTCCGTAGACCGAAGAAAGAGCGTTTCTGAATTCAGATAACGAGATGGAATCAAAATTGAAATTTTGATCGTTAGCAAAACCGAAAACGCTTCCTCCTCCGTGATCCCAAAACAACAGTACCTGGTGATCTGCCGCATAGTTTTCCTGACAGAACTTTAAAAATTCATAAAGAGTCTGTCCGTCGCCCATATTGGCTTGAGGTAATTCAGATAATTTGGCAAGTTCGCCGTTTTTTAAGATAAAACGAGAGATCTTCTTTGACGATATATCAAAGTTTTGCCATTGCTGTGCGCCGCCTGTTTGTATGATCACGGTTATATCGTCAGACGGTTCTGCGGTAAGCATTTCCTCGATATCTAATGTTGCGGCACCGTAATTAGATTCAAGATCACTTCCGCACATGTAAATGAAAACGGACCAAGATGCGGCATGCGCATATAAAGGAGAACACAGCAGTAAAAATACAAATAATAATCTCATGAGCAGAATACGCATATGCCCTCCTTGAGGTGAACTTGCAAGAAAAAGATTACTTCAGAAGATTTAGTAATTCGTCATGAATTTGTTTGTTTCTGACAATTGAAACGGTGAAATTGCTTAAATCTGAGCTTTTAATTTCCTGAACAGACGTTTTGTCAGCACTTAATAAAATATTTACGTCATCATTTATGACAGAGGGAATATAGTCGAAAATGCATGCGGCATTGTTCATATGCCATTGACCGAAAGCGAGCAGATACAAAGGATCTTTATCTTCATGTTTTAGGGTGAAATATTTGTCTGACATGAAGTCTTTTGCTGTTTGTATGTATTTTGTCGCATTTGCAACAACAATGTCACAGGCACAGCGGTACATGGATATTAGCGTTTGTTGCGAAGGCTGCGAGGTTTCTCCAAAAAGCTTGTCGTAAATCTTCAAGGCTTCGGAGAATTTATCCATAGCAGTGCCGTATAACTTTCTTTGATTTGCTAATAATCCCTGTTCGCAAAGCAATTGAGCACATATTTGATGCTCAGAGCCATATATCGAGGACGCAATATCAAAGGCTTCATTGATATAGGAGACAGCTTCATCATAACGGTTAAGCTTTTCTGCCGTTACGCTTAAACTTTTTAGGATCCCTATGAGTTTGCTATGTTTGTTGCCGAACTTATTTTCAGTCAGATCAAGAGCCTTTGAGAATAATTCGTAAGCGTCATCAAAACTTTGCTGAGCAAAAGCAAGCACTCCCTGATTGTTGACGAGCGTTTCGTCTTCAATTCCAAGTTTTGTATAAATTTGCTCACCCTCGCTCAAGACTTCGTGTGCGTGCTTAAAATCGTTTTGATTAAGATATGCAATGCTTAAAGCGGTCAAAGTACTTGCTGTTTTGATATGGTTTGTGCCGAGTACGGAGCGACGGATATTCAAAGCCTGTAAGCCGTATTTGAGTGCTTCGTCATTTTTTCCAAGAGAGGTGCATATCCCTATTAGCAATTGGCATATATCAGAAAGCTCTTCGTTATTTGATTCACCTGCAAAATAAGAATAGGCTTCTGTCCCTGTTTCGTAAGCTTTCTGTGTATCTCCTTCTTGTAACAAAAGCCCTGCTAGTATTTCAAGGTAACGCGGGATCCAGTATTTATCGGCGCTGTCTTTGGCAATGTTTAATCCATTTTCAATAAGCTCTTGGGTATAACTTTGATCGTTTGAGTATTGAAGTAAGAATTCGCTCTCGTCGTAAATGTATTTTAGGTTTTTGTCATCTATTCGACGACGTTGATTTAAAGCTTCATAGGCTCCGTTTAAATCTTCATGCTTCAGGCTGTATTCATATTTTTCATATAAAGCAGCAGATTGATCTGCTGATGCGTGTGCCAGGGAAACTAACGATGCAAAAATAAGGAAAATAATCTTATTGCTAACTTTCATAGGATGACCTTACACGTTGCTTAACTGTTGTTACCAATGGGAACTGGATCCGCCGCCGCCGGAGCTGCCGCCGCCGTATCCACCGCCTGACGATCCTGAATTGCCTGAGGAGCCGCCGCTATCGTTATCTTGCCCGGTTACATCATATTTGAGTAGGATTTCATAACCGCAGTGCGTACATTTTTTGGTGACATAGAGAAAATCCCTGTTGTGTTTTGTCACTTCTTGTTCTTGTATCGTTTTCAATGTTCCGCGTTTTCCGCAGTTAGGACACTTTCTAAAAATGTTGTAAACGATTACTCCGCCGGCACCAAACAAAATTACAGCGATAGTTCCGACAACGGCATACAGTGTCAGTTCAAAATCGTCATCGCTGTCTTCTTTTTCTTCGCCGGACAAAGCTTTTGATTCGTTTTGTGACGATGTATCCGCATCTGACAAACGCAGACAAACGGCATCAATTCCCGCTTTCATTGCGGCATCTTGGTTACCTTGTTTGAAAAAAGGGATCATGTCGTTTATTTGGATGCGTTTGCATATTGCATCAGGCAACGAGCCTTCAAGACCGTATCCGGTATGGAAGCGTATTGAGTGCTGGTCATCCACGTATACGATCAATAATCCGTTATTTTGCTTTTTATTCCCAATACCCCACGTACGAAACAGTTCCTGTGAAAATTCAAAAAGATCATTGCTCCCTATGGAAGGAAGCATGAGCACAGCACTTTGTATCCCTGTTTTTCGTTCAAGAGATGAAAGTTTCGAATTTATGTAATCTACTGTATTTGGTGACAGTAAAGAGGCGGGATCGCTCACGTGCAGGTTAATGTCTTTAAGCCTTGGATTAGGGATTGTATCTACGGAATAACTTTCGGCGGCATTTGCGTTTGCAAAGGACATTGTCGCCGACAAAAGAAAAAAGCAGGCGCTTATCTGTATAAAAAAATTGAATAGTATTCTTGCTTTAATCATGCCTTAAAACTCAGAATGATACCTGTGGGGCATTGGCTGCATTATTTTGTGATTGTAAATAAGCCTTGTTTTCAAAGCCCAATAAAGATGACAAACAATTGTTGGGAAATCTTCTTATGGAAGTATTGAATACTTTGACTGCATCATTAAAATCTTTGCGAGCAACGGCGATACGATTTTCAGTACCCTCAAGTTGTGCTTGTAATTCCAGAAAGTTTTGGTTGGCTTTTAGATCCGGGTAATTTTCTGCTACAGCTATCAATCTGGTTAAAGCTGACGTTATTGCTACCTGAGCATCTTCAAACTGTTTTAATTGATCTGCAGACGGAATGCTGTTTTGTGATACCTGAAACGTTTTTGCACGAAGTTTAGTCAGTTCTTCTAAGGTTTCCTTTTCGTGTGAAGCATAACCTTTAACTACATTGACAAGATTGGGAATGAGATCAGCTCGGCGTTGATATTGCACCTCTACGTCTGACCATTTTGCCGTAGTGTTTTCGTCCAAAGTAACCAAATTGTTATATGAAAAAATAATAAAAATGCCAAGACTTATTAACAAAATAGCAAATACAATTCCAGTATGTCGTTTTACTTCTACCATATTAGTTACCTCTTAATTTTTTTTATTTTAACTTTTGATATTCATCGATAAAATGAATATTAGAGAACAATTAACAGCAATCCATCTGCAAACAAGTTCATAATTTTTTGTGGAAAATTTTTGAATTTTATTTATTTTCGGGGACTTTGTGCATAGCTCCTTTGAGACTCATTAAATAAAACAACGAACTGGTATTTAGAGTAATTGTATATGCATCTTGTCTATACGTCATGTGTAAATGTCAGATATCCAAAATTTTTACTCTACATGTTTTAAAAGAACTTAAGATCACTTTTTGCACACTAAGTGGTAAATAAAATGCACCAAATTCGTTCAATAAATAAAATAAAACTCAACAAAATACCAAAACTAGAAAAATTTTCGTTATTAATCAATATATAAGCATTGTACATCACCTTACATAGGGATGGTAATAGAAGTACTTTTTATATCTAAGAACATCATTGATAACGAATTATTTTCACTTTATATAAACAAAAGATTGAGATGTAATTCACGAAATTATGAAAAATTATTTTTAATAGCTGAAAACAGCTCGTTAACAAGGGTATTCTATTAATGTCAGTGTGCTTGGAACCCAGTTGCTTATTCTGGAAAATATAGAGTGTCAAACTGGCTACAGAGACGGTGAATGTCAAATACAAGTCAAATGACGTAAATTTGTGCATATAACTGCTCTTAAAATCATCTTCAATAAACTTTCACTTCGAGGGATCGATATGAAACGTATCTTAATGATTGCGGCTCTTGCCACGGCAATGTCTTGCGGTATGAGTGTCGTACAAGCCGAAGAACAAGATATTGCACAGATCAAATGTAGCGAATTTATTCAGGATAAAGATCACATGGGGATGATCCTTATGTGGCTTGACGGTTACGCTTCTCAGAAAAGTGACAATACGGTGTTAAGTGACGAGTGGATGGAAAAATTGAGCCTGCATATGGCTTCTTATTGTTCACAAAATCCGGATACCCCCATTCTTGAAGCTGCCGAAGCAATGGAATGAAACAACAACGGAGTTTCTTTATGAAAAAATTTATTGTTGCTGTCACAGCCGCTCTGTTCATGACTTTATCTGCCGGGGCAGTGCAGGCTGAAGATCAGGATGTAGCTCAAATCAAATGTTCTGAGTTTTTGCAGAGCGGTTCTTTTATGCCTTCATTGCTGATGTGGATCGACGGTTATCTTTCTGCAGCTACCGACAATACCGTGATGGATGACGCTTATATTGAAGAGCTGGGTACGAAGTTAGGTTCATTCTGTAAAGCAAATCCTGATGCCACTTTATGGGATGCCATCAATTCTTTAGGCGAATAAAATAATTTTTGAGGCTTCAGGCATAAGTGTGGGTAAACATATAGCCTGTGCCTATATTTAGTGC